>NZ_JBHXAW010000105.1:0-12998 GCF_042726645.1 Isoptericola sp. NPDC060257 | reverse complement strand
CACGGTGTGGATCCTCGACGGCCTCGAGGTGACGATCGTCGGCAACCTGTCCGACGCCCTCAAGGGGGACACCGGGCTGGGCCTGACGAGCGCGGACATCGGGCTCGCGGGCGCCGTCTACGTGACGGGCTCGTGCCTGGGCGCCCTGGTCTTCGGCCAGCTCACCGACCGGTTCGGCCGCAAGCGGCTGTTCATCCTCACGCTGCTCGTGTACCTCACGGGAACCGTGCTCACGGCGTTCTCGATGAACCCGCTGTACTACTTCGCGATGCGGTTCGTCACCGGGCTGGGCATCGGCGGCGAGTACGCGGCGGTCAACTCCGCGATCGACGAGCTGATCCCGGCGAAGTACCGCGGCCGGATCGACATCGCCATCAACGGGTCGTACTGGCTCGGGGCCGCCGGCGGCGCGCTGCTGACCATCCCGCTGCTGAACCCGGAGCTGATCCCGGCCTGGCTGGGGTGGCGGTTGTGCTTCGCCCTCGGCGCGGTGCTCGGGCTGTGCGTGCTGTTCGTGCGGCGCAACGTGCCGGAGAGCCCGCGGTGGCTGTTCATCCACGGGCGCGAGCGCGACAGCGAGCGGATCGTGTCCGGCATCGAGCAGCGGGTCGCCGAGCAGGACGGGGTGGACCTGCCGGAGCCCGAGGGCAGCCTCACGGTGAAGCAGCGGCACACCGTGAGCCTCGCGCGCGTCGCACGGACGGTGTTCGCCGAGTACCCGCGCCGCACGGTGCTGTGCCTCGCCCTGTTCGTGGGCCAGGCGTTCCTGTACAACGCGTTCTTCTTCACGTTCGGCGACACGTTGCAGACGTTCCTCGGGGTGGGGCAGACCGGCGCGTACATCGCGCTCTTCGCGGTGAGCAACTTCCTCGGGGCGCTCGTCCTCGGCCCCTTCTTCGACAAGGTCGGGCGGGTGCGGATGATCTCCGGGACGTACATCGTCTCCGGGGTCCTGCTCGCCGTCGCCGGCCTGATGCTCGGCGGCCTCACGGCATGGACGCTGACGTTCTTCGGGATGGCGGTCTTCTTCGTCGCGTCGGCGGGGGCGAGCTCCGCGTACCTCACCGCGAGCGAGGTGTTCCCGATGGAGACCCGGGCGCTGTGCATCGCGTTCTTCTACGCGATCGGCACCGCGGTCGGCGGCATCACCGGGCCGCTGCTGTTCGGCCGGCTGATCGAGTCGGCCAGCCAGGCGGAGGACATCTCCGGCATCGCGGTGGGTTACTACATCGGCGCCGCGCTGATGATCGCGGGCGGGGTGGTGGCGATGTTCCTCGGCGTGGGCGCCGAGCGGCGATCGCTCGAGGACGTGGCGACGCCGCTGTCCGCGCAGGACGCCGACCGGGCCGCGGAGAGGTGACCCGGACGGGTTGCACACCGCTGACCAGCCGATTGGGTTCTCAGATACCCCCCGGGGTATTGTCGTGCCATGATCGAGACCAGCACCGCACCGGAGACCGGCGCCCGCTCCGCGCGCCGTCGCATCGTCGTCGTCGGGGGAGTGGCCGGCGGCATGAGCTTCGCCGCCCGAGCCCGACGTCTCGACGAGACCGCCGAGATCGTGGTCCTCGAGCGCGGGGCGCACGTCTCGTTCGCGAACTGCGGCCTGCCGTACCACGTCGGCGGCGAGATCCCCGACGCGGACCGCCTCCTCGTGCAGACCCCGGAGTCCCTGCGCGCGGCCCTCGCCCTCGACGTCCGCACCGGCCACGACGTGACCGGGCTCGACACCGAGCGACGCGTCGTCACCGCGACCACCGCCGACGGCGTCGTCGAGCTGCCGTACGACGCCCTCGTGCTGTCGCCGGGCGCCCGGGCCGTGCGGCCACGGATCGACGGGCTCGACTCCGCACGGGTGCGCACGCTGCGCACCGTCGACGACGCCCGGACGCTGCGCGAGCGCGTGCAGGGCGGCGCGCGCCGCGCCGTCGTGCTCGGCGCCGGGTTCATCGGCGTCGAGGCCGCCGAGGCGCTCGCGGCCGCCGGCCTCGAGGTCACGCTCGTCGAGCTCGGCCCGCACGTGCTGCCCCCGCTGGAGGACGAGGTCGCGCACCCCGTCACCCAGGAGCTGCGGCGGCTCGGCGTGACCGTGCGGACCGGGGTGGCCGCCGAGGCCGTCGAGACCGGCGCGGACGAGGACGTCGTGGTGCTGGGCGACGGCACGCGGGTGCCGGCCGACGTCGTCGTCCTCTCGGTCGGCGTGCGCCCGGACACCGAGGTCTTCGAGGCCGCGGGGATCGACTGCGAGCGCGGCGCGATCGTGGTCGACGAGCACGGCCGCACCTCGGCCCAGGACGTGTGGGCGGTCGGCGACGCGGTCGTGCAGGCCGACGCCGTCACGGGCCTGCGGCGCCCGGTGGCCCTGGCCGGCCCTGCCAACCGCGCCGGGCGCCTCGTCGCCGACGACGTCGTCCGGCCGGGTGGGGCCCGCCCCCTGCCTGCGCCCCTGGGCACGGCGATCGTGCGGGTCGGCGAGCTGACCGCGGCCACCACGGGGGCCAACCGGGCCGCGCTGACCGCGGCCGGGCTCGCGTTCCGCACCCTCCACCTGCACCCGAACCAGCACGCCGGGTACTTCCCCGGCGCCAGCCAGGTGCACCTCGTGCTGCACGTGCGCCCGGACGACGGGCTCCTCCTCGGCGCCCAGGCCGTGGGGCGTGACGGCGTCGACAAGCGCATCGACGTGCTCGCGACCGCGCTGCGCGCCGGGATGTCGGTCGAGGACCTCATCGATCTCGACCTCGCGTACTCGCCGCCCTACGGCCAGGCGAAGGACGCCGTGAACCTCGCCGGGATGGTCGGGTCCAACGTGCTCGACGGCACCCTGCGCCTCTGGTACGCGCAGGACGTGGACGCCGTCCTCGCCGGCGCGCTCGTGCTCGACGTACGCACCCCGCAGGAGGTCGCGACCGGCCACCTGCCCGGCGCCCTGCACATCCCGCACACGGAGCTGCGTGGGCGCCTCGACGAGGTCCGTGCCGCCGCCGCCGGACGGCCCGTACGCGTGCTGTGCGCGTCGGGCGTGCGCTCGGCGATCGCCCACCGCGTCCTGGCGCAGGCGGGGCTCGACTCCGCGTCCCTGAGCGGCGGGACGCTCACCCTGCGCGCCGTCCTGGGCGACCGTGCCGACGAGCTCCTCGTGACGCCCGCGGCCGCTGCCGCCTGACCCGGCGCCGCCTGACCCCACGCCACCTGACCCCGACCGACCGACCCGCTCCGGAGGACCCGATGCTCACCAGCGACACCGACGCCCAGCGCCGCATCGCCAACCGCCTGCGCCGCGCCCGCGGCCAACTGAACGCCGTCATCGAGGCCGTCGAGGAGGGACGCTCCTGCCGCGACGTCGTCACCCAGCTGGCCGCGGTCTCCGCGGCGCTGGACCGCGCCGGCTTCGCCGTGGTCTCGACCGCGATGAAGGAGTGCCTCGCCGACCCGGACGCCGGCACCGGCGAGGACGGCCTCACCACCGAGGAGCTGGAGAAGCTCTTCCTCACCCTGGCCTGAGCCGGCCCCGGACCGCGCGACCCCGCGCACCAGCCGTCTTCACCACCCACCCACCACCACCCACCACCACCCGAGGAGATCCCCACCGTGTGCTACCCCGTGACCTGCAAGACCTGCGGCAAGACGACGTGGAAGGGCTGCGGCCAGCACGTCGACGACGTGCGTCGCTCCGTCCCCGCCGGCCAGTGGTGCCCCGGCCACGACGACCAGCCGGCCCCGGCGTCGGGCGGCGGTTTCCTCGCCCGCCTGTTCGGCCGCTGACTGCCCGGCCGCCCGCCGATGTCGAGAATTGGCGGGCGGCTCCGTCCCCGGGGCGAGAGGCGGTGACAGGCACCGCCCGCGACGACAGGATGGGGCCATGGCCAAGTACCTGCTGCTCAAGCACTACCGCGGAAACCCGGAGCCCGTGCCCGGCACGGACGTGCCGATGGATCGCTGGACGCCCGACGAGGTCGACGCGCACATGGCGTTCATGGGCCGCATGATCGAGGACCTCGAGGCGCGCGGGGAGTTCGTGGACGCGCAGGCGCTGTCCCCGCGGGGCGCCTTCGTCCGGTACGACGGCGCGGGGCGCGCCCCGGTCACGGACGGTCCGTTCGCCGAGACCAAGGACCTCATCGCCGGGTGGATGGCCATCGACGTCGAGTCCGAGGAACGCGCGTACGAGGCGGCGGCGCACCTGTCGTCGGCGCCCGGCCCGGGCGGGCGGCCGCTGCACGAGTGGATCGAGGTCCGGCCGTTCCTCACCGACGACGCCGAGGTCACGGGGTGAGCGAGACCCCACGCCGGCACCACCCGTGGGACGAGACGCTGAGAGACCTGGGCCCCCAGGTCCTCGGCGTCCTCGTCCGCCGGGGCGCCGAGTTCGGGGCGGCCGAGGACGCCGTCCAGGAGGCCCTGCTCGAGGCGGTCCGCCGCTGGGACGCCCCGGGCGGCGCGCCGTCCGACCCCAAGGGGTGGCTGGTCACGGTGGCGTGGCGCAAGTTCGTCGACGCGCGCCGCTCGGAGTCGGCGCGCGCGCAGCGCGAGATCCGCGTGACCCTCGAGCCGCCGTCGGGTCCCACGGAGCAGGCGGACGACACGCTGCTGCTGCTGAGCCGGTGCTGCCACCCCGCGCTCTCCCCGGCGTCGGCGGTGGCGCTCACCCTGCGCGCGGTCGGCGGGCTGACGACGGCGCAGGTCGCCCGCGCGTTCCTCGTGCCGGAGGCGACGATGGCGCAGCGGATCTCGCGCGCGAAGAAGACGGTGGCCCGGGAGCGGTTCGGGGAGCCCGGCGACGTGCGCGCCGTGCTGCGCGTGCTCTACCTGATCTTCAACGAGGGCTTCACGGGCGGACCGTCGGGCCGGCCCGACGGCGTCGACCTCGCGGCCGAAGCGATCCGGCTGGCGCGCCAGCTCGTCGCCGCCGTGCCGGACGACGCGGAGGCGGCGGGCCTGCTGGCCCTGCTCCTGCTGCACCACGCCCGCCGAGAGGCCCGCACCACCGCGGCGGGGGAGCTGGTGCCCCTCGATCGGCAGGACCGCTCGCTCTGGGACACCGCGGCGATCGCGGAGGGCGTCGCCCTGCTCCAGGGCGCCCTCGCGCGGGACAGCCTCGGGCCGTACCAGGTGCAGGCGGCGATCGCGGCCCTGCACGACGACGCGGCGTCGCCGGACGAGACGGACTGGGTGCAGATCCTCGAGTGGTACGACGAGCTGGCGCGGCTCGACGCCGGGAACCCGGTGGTGGCGCTCAACCGGGCCGTCGCCGTCGGGCACGTCGACGGGCCGCTCGCCGGCCTCCGTCTCGTGGAAGGTCTGCCGCCGGAGGTCCCGCGCCGCGACGCCGCGGCCGCCTACCTGCACGAGCGGGCCGGCGACCTCGCGGAGGCGGCGCGGCGCTACGCCGTGGCCGCCGATGCGGCCACGAGCACCGCCGAGCGCACGCACCTCACGAAACAGGCCGCCCGCGTGCGGCAGGAGGCCGGCTGAGGCCCCCGCGGTCGAGGCCTACCCGGCGGCCCGCAGGCCGAGCCGGTACCAGCGCGGCGACGTGCGGTTCATCGGGAACCCGAGGCCTGCGGTGTCCGCGTCGCGCACGTCGAGCAGGTCCCAGGCGTCGAGCGCCTCGGTGATCTCCGCCTCGGAGACGCCCTCGACCAGGCGCCGCCACCGGGACGGACCGAACGCGAGCATGAGGACGGTCGCGCCAGGGCGCGCGAGGGCGGTCACGCCGCGCGCCTCGGCGCCCCGCTGCGCAGGGGCGAGACCCTGGAAGCACCCCACGTCGAGGAACAGGTCGAACGTCCCGAGCCCGGCGGCGGGCAGGTCGGTGACGTCGCCGACGACGTAGGTGCCGGCCGGGTCGCGACGGCGCGCCTCCTCGATCGCCCGGGGCACGAGGTCGATGCCGACCGCGTCCCACCCCCGCCGGGTGAGTTCGGGCGTGTACTGGCCGCGCCCGCAGCCGAGGTCCAGCGCCCGGCCCAGCGGGGGAGTGCGGCCCGCCTTCTCCCGGTCCAGCACCGCGGCGACGCTCGGCGCCGCCGCCTCGGCGTACCCCTCCCAGGGTGTGATGCCGAGGCGGTACATGCGGGCGTAGTTGGTCATGCGGCCCAGTCCAGCACGACGGCACCACGCCCGCGCCCCCGCTGCCGCGCGCTCGGCTGCCGCGGGCCGGCAGCGGTGCTCAGCCGCAGTCGTCGCAGATACCGGTGGCGGGCAGCGCGGTGAAGCAGGTCGGGCAGATCGCGAGCTCGGGCTCCGGGGCGGCGGGCTTGCGGGCCGGGGCGCTCGCGGCCTTGCGGCGCGGGGCGGCCTTGGCGCGGGCCGGGGCCGGCGCGGCCGACGTCGGGGCGGTGGCCACGAAGCCGTGCTTGCGCAGGATGGCGGCGTCGTCGCACTTGGCGTCGACGAGGTCCTCGGCCCGGGCCGGGACGCCGGTGGCGTACTTGTGCGCGACACCGAGCACGGCCTTCGAGTCGTAGGTGCGCTCCTCGTGGACGAAGGTGTGACCCGGCGTCGGCGTGAACCCGTAGACGCCGACGAAGGCGTCGGGACCGCGGTCGTCGTGCTCCTCGATCGCCCGGAGGATGTGCTGGCGCGTCACGCTCGAGAAGGTAGCCACGGCATCAGGTTAGTCGCGGCCGGGGCTCCCTCCGACCGTCTGGGCCCGACTGTGGCGAGGACCGCACCGGCCACCGGCGCGCCGTCCTGTCTAGAATCGATTCGTGCGCCGGAAAGCCCTTGCCAGCACGTCCGACCAACCCCTGCTCGACGGCCAGCGGCCGGTGCGGTCGCTGCTGCGCCTGCTCGGCACCCAGCCGCGCCGCATGACCGCGGCCCTCACCGCGTTCGCGGTCAAGGAGACGCCGCTGTGGTTCCTGCCCGTGATCACCGGCGCCGTGATCGACATCGTCGCCGAGGGCGGCCCGGTCACCTCCGTGCTGGTGTGGTTCGCGGTCGCGGTGGTCCTGCTGGCGCAGAACTACCCGAACCACCTCGTGTACACCCGGAACTTCATGACCGTGGTGCGCGGCGCCGGCGCCGCCCTGCGCAACGCGCTGGTCGAGCGGCTCCAGGCGCTGTCCATCGGCTACCACACCCGCGCCAGCTCCGCCGTCGTGCAGAGCAAGGTGGTGCGCGACGTCGAGAACGTCGAGCTGATGCTGCAGCAGGTGACGCACCCGCTGCTGTCGGCCACCATGGTGATGCTCGGCGCCGTGACGATGACGGCCCTCAAGGTGCCCGAGTTCCTGCCGGTGTACGCCCTGGCCATCCCGACGGCGCTGCTGATCCGGCGCACGATGTCGCGCCGCTCCCGGGCCCGCAACGAGGAGTTCCGCCGGGAGATCGAGGGGTTCTCGTCGCGGGTCGGGGAGATGGCCTCGCTCATCCCGGTGACGCGCGCCCACGGCCTGGAGCGCACGGCGGTCTCGCGGGTGGCGGACGGCGCGGACGAGGTCCGCCGGGCGGCGCTGCGCCTCGACCTGCTCAACGGGCGCGTCGCGTCCGTCTCGTGGGTCGCGATGCAGCTGCTCGGCGTGTGCTGCCTGGTCCTCGCCGCGGTCGTCTCCCTCACCGGGGTCGTAGCCGTCACTCCGGGCGAGGTGGTGCTGCTGTCCACCTACTTCGGCCTCCTCACCCAGGGCCTGACCCAGGTGCTCAACCTGGTGCCCGTCACGGCGCGGGGCGTCGAGTCGGTGCGGTCGATCGCGGAGGTGCTCGCCGAGCCCGACCTGGAGCGCAACGAGGGACGTCGCCAGGTCGACGGCGTGCGCGGGCACCTGCGGCTCGAGCACGTCTCGCACCGGTACCCGGACGCCTCCGAGGACGCGCTGCACGACGTCGACCTCGAGGTCCGGGAGGGGGAGACGGTCGCCTTCGTGGGGCCGTCCGGGTCCGGCAAGTCCACGCTCCTCAACCTCGTCCTCGGGTTCGTGCGGCCCACGTCGGGACGCCTCCTGCTCGACGGCGCGGACATGGCCGCGCTCGACCTGCGCACGGTGCGGCGGTGGGTGTCCGTCGTGCCGCAGGAGTCGGTGCTCTTCGAGGGCACGATCCGGGAGAACGTCGCGTACGGGCTGGACACCGCCGGCGAGGACCCGGCGGCGACCGACGCCCGCGTGCGCGCCGCCCTGCGCGACGCCAACGCGCTGGAGTTCGTCGACGCCCTCCCGGACGGCTGGGACACGGTCGTCGGGCAGCGCGGCGCCCGGCTGTCCGGCGGGCAGCGCCAGCGCATCGCGATCGCCCGCGCGCTGGTGCGCGACCCGCGCATCCTCTTCCTCGACGAGGCCACCAGCGCCCTCGACCCCGAGGCGGAGGGCGTCGTGCGCGACGCGCTCGACCGGCTCATGCGCGACCGCACGACCCTCGTCGTGGCGCACCGCCTCTCGACGGTCCGCGCTGCGGACCGCATCGTCGTGCTCGAGCACGGCCGCGTCGTCGAGGTCGGCAGCCACGACGAGCTGATGGACCGCGGGGCCCGCTACGCCGCGCTGCACGCCGCGCAGGCGGGGGCGGCGTAGTGCCGGCCGGCGGCGTGCCGGGAGGCTCAGGCGGTGACGCGCAGGGTGGGCAGGGCGGCGGCGACGTCGTCGAGCTCGCGCAGGGCGTGCTCGCCGGAGGACAGCACCACCACGAACTCGGTGACACCCGCCGCGGCGTACCGCTCGACGAGCCCCGGGAGCTCGGCGAGCCGGTGCTCGCGCAGCCGCAGCTGCACCGTGCGCCGGATCTCGGCGGGGTCGCGCCCGACGTCGGCGCAGTGCCGGTCGAGCACCTCGCCGAGGGCCGCCACCTGCTCCGGCGTGCTGGACGTGTCGTTCCACGCGTCGGCGTACCGCGCCACCAGCCGCAGGGTGCGCCGGGGCCCGGAGCCGCCCACCCAGATCGGCGGGTGCGGGCGCTGCACGGGCTTCGGCTCGGCGACCGCGTCCACCAGCCGGTAGTGCGCGCCGTCGAACGTGGTGCGCGGTCGCGTCCAGAGCGAGGTGAGGACCTGCAGGGACTCCTCCAGGCGGTCCATGCGCTCCCGCACGGTGCCGAGGTCGAGCCCGTACATCGTGTGCTCGTGCTCGTTCCAGCCCGCGCCGATCCCGAGCTCCAGGCGGCCGCCCGAGAGGTGGTCGACGGTCGTGGCCAGCTTGGCCAGCATCACCGGGTGGCGGTAGGAGTTGCCCGACACCATGCAGCCGATCCGCACCCGCGAGGTGGCCACGGCCATCGCCGCCTGCATGGCCCACGCGTCGAAGATCGGACGGTCGTCGTCCGTGCCCAGGGAGGCGAGATGATCCATCACCCACACGTGGTCGAACCCGGCCTCGTCGGCGACCTGCCAGACCTGGCGGAAGGTGTCGACCGGGGCGTCCTGCGTCAGCTTGACCCCGAAGCGCAGCGGGGCGCGGGGCGTCGGTCGCGTGTCCATCCGCCCATCCTGCACCGCCCCGTCCTGGTGGGTGAGCCCTGGTGGTGACCATCCACGACGTCGCGCGGCACGTCGGCGTGTCGGCGGCGACCGTCTCCAACTACCTCAACCGCCCGGAGAAGGTGGCGCCCGCGACGACGGCGCGCATCCGGTCCGCCGTGGAGCAGCTCGGCTTCGTGCCGAGCCTGTCGGCCCGGCAGCTGCGCTGGCAGCGCTCCGGGATCGTCGGCGTGTCGGTGATCAACGCGTCCAACCCCTTCTTCGCGGACGTCGTGACCGCCGTCGAGCGCGTCGTCGCGGGCGCGGACCTCACCCTCGTCACGGGCAGCACCCACGAGTCGCCCGACCAGCAGGAGCGCCTCGTCGCCCTGTTCGAGCAGCTGCGCTTCGACGGCATGGTGGTGGCCCCCCACGACGCGCAGATGGCCGCCCTGACGGCGCGCAAGGACCGCGGCAGCCCCGTCGTGGTGGTGGACCAGCAGGACCCGGACGGACGGCTGTCGACCGTCTCGTTGCGGCACCGGGAGGGCGGCCGCCTCGCCGCGCAGCACCTGGTGGACGGCGGCCGCCGCCGGCTGCTCGCGGCGACCGGCCGGGCACGGGTGCAGCAGGTCCGCCGGCGGCTCGCCGGGATGCAGGAGGTCGTGGACGGCACGTCGGGGGCGACGCTGGAGGTCGTGCACTCGGCCGACCTGGGCATGGCCGAGGGCGCCGAGGTGGGCCGCCGCATCGCCGCGGCGGCACCCGGCGAGCGGCCGGACGCCGTCCTGGCGGGCAACGACATGCACGCCCTCGGCCTCGTGCGCGCCCTGCTGGACGGCGGGGTGCGGGTGCCGGACGACGTCGCGCTCGTGGGCTACGACGACATCCCGTTCGCGACCACCGGCGCCGTCCCGCTGACCACGGTGCGCCAGCCGGCCGAGGCCATCGGGACCACCGCCGCGGAGATCCTCCTGCGGGAGATCGACGACCCGACCTCGGCGCCCGAGGAGGTGCTGTTCGACCCCGAGCTGGTGGTGCGCGCGAGCACCTGAGCGTCAGCCCACCGCGGGGTCGCCCTCCAGCAGCGTGAGGTACGGGGCGATCGCGGGGAACACCCACAGGAAGAGGGCCGCCACGACGGCGGCGACCAGCACCAGCGACTGCAGGACGCGCCAGAACAGGTTGCCCGGCAGGTGGTGGAAGATCCACGCGTACATGTCGTCTCCAGCTCCAGCGGACCGGTCAGCGCACCTGGTCGGGGGTGCCGTCGGCGCGGTCCATCCAGCCGACGAAGGTCGCGTACGTGATCCAGCGGTGGTCGTTGCCGTACTCGCCCAGGGTGAGCGAGTGGCACGTGGTGAGCGTCAGCAGCCGCTCGGTGGGCTTCTGGTCCGGGTGGTGGGGCACCGGCGCCACGACGTCCACCTGGTCGGGCGTGACGATCTCGTGGTCGGTGACCTCGTAGACGTACCAGGTCGTCGCCGTCTCGACGATGATCTGGTCGCCCTCCTCCAGCTTGTCGACGTGCCGGAACGAGTTGCCGTGCGTGCGCCGGTGCCCGGCGAGCGCGAAGTTGCCGACGTCGCCCACCTGCTGCGACGTCTCGTAGTGGCCCGCCATGGCCCGGTCGAGCACGTCCATGCCGGTGCCCTCCGCGATCGGCATCGCGTTGTTCGTCAGGCCGTACCAGGCGGGCACGATGAGCGTGCCGATCGTCTCGCCGTAGCCGACGGCGTCGGGCACGGGCGGGTCGTCCGTGCGCAGCTCGGCGGGCTCGGGGTTGGCGGGCGGCAGCGTCGCCTCGAACTCCTGCATGACCTGCTGGGCCTGGGCCGTGGCCTCGACGGACGTCCACCACAGCTGCCAGACGACGAACAGCCCGAGCACCACCCCGAGGGTGATGAGGATCTCGCCGACGCCGCCCACGATCGCGCTGCCGGCGCCGCGGCGTCGGGCGGGTCGGGCATGGGTGGGACTCGTCACGTGCGAAATGCTACGTGGTCCGCGGCCCTGTCGCGGTCCCGGCGGCCGTGGGAACCTGGGGCGGTGACCAGCGACGACGGCACGCAGCACGGGCGCACGGAGCGCGGGCGGGCGGCGCGGCTACGACGGCGGTGGGACCGCGAGTCCGCGGGCTACGACCGGGCGTTCACGGCCGCCGAGCGACGCATGTTCCCGGGCGTGCGGGCGAGGCTCTGCGGGCTGGCCGAGGGCCGCACCCTCGAGGTCGCGGTCGGCACGGGGCTCAACCTCGAGCACTATCCGCCCGCGCTGACTGCGCGTCCCGGCGCCTTCGTGGGCGTCGACCAGAGCGCCGGGATGCTCGACGTCGCGCGGAGCCGCGCCGCCCGCCTGGGCCTCGGGATCGACCCGGACGCCGACCTCCGCGTCGGCGACGCGCAGGCGCTCGACCTGCCCGACGCGTCGTTCGACACCGTCGTGTGCACGTTCTCGCTGTGCGGCATCGCCGACGAGCGGGCGGCCCTCGGCGAGATGACGCGCGTGCTGCGCCCGGGCGGCCTGCTGCTGCTGGCCGACCACGTCGCCTCGAGCGCCTGGCCGCTGCGGGCGCTGCAGGCGCTCGCGGACGCCGTGAGCGTCCCGCTGGCCGGGGAGCACTTCCGGCGCCGGCCGATGCGGTGGGTGCTCGAACGGGAGCTCGCGGTCGAGGAGCACGCGCGCACGCGGGCCGGCGTCGTCGAGCTCGTGGCGGCGCGCGTGCCGGCCGCCGCGAGGGACGTCAGCCGCTGACGTCGAAGGCGGTCTCGCCGACCGGCGGCACGTCCTCGACGTCGACCCCCGTGACGACGGCCCCGGGCGGGCCCTCGCGCAGGAACGCGAGGATCGCGTCCACCGCGTCGGGCGTGCCCTCGACCTCCGCCTCGACCGTCCCGTCGGGGAGGTTGCGCACGAGCCCGCCCACGCCCGCCCGGCGGGCCGCCTCGAGGGTCGACCAGCGGAACCCGACGCCCTGCACGCGGCCGTGCACCCGTACCCGCCGCCGCACCGTGGTGCTCATCCGCCCTCCCGTGCTCGTCGCCGCCGCAGGCGCCGTCGTCCCCCTCGTACCCGCTGCGCCGTCGGCGTCAGTCGAAGATGTCGCCGATGTCCCCGATGTCGTCGAGGATGCCGCCCAGCACCATCCCGCCCAGGACGGCGCCGAACACGTCGGAGCCGCCCCGGGCACCGGGGCGGCGGCCGCCCTGCCAGCCGTACCCGCCGCCGTACCCGTCCGGTCCGCCGTTGTAGCCGCCGTCCCAGCGCTGCCCCTGGCCCGACCGGGCGATGTCGCGGTGCGCCAGGGTCGCGGCCTCCGCGGCGAGCGCCGCGCCCCGGCGGGCGGCGGCGACCCCGCGCTCGGGGTCCTCCGCGGCGTGGGCCTGCGCCACCTCCCGCTCGGCCTCGGCCAGGCGGGTGCGGGCGTCGGGGCCCACGGGGGCGCGGTAGTCGTCGACGACGGACCGCGCCGCGGCGAGCTGGCGCTCGGCGTCGTCGAGCGCGGGCCCGAGCCGCGACGCCGCCCGGCGCGCGCGCTCGTCGCGCTCCGCCCGCTCGGCCACGGCGTCGTCGAGGGCGGTGTTGGCCTCCCGGACCCGGGTGAGGG
>NZ_JBHXAW010000104.1:0-13349 GCF_042726645.1 Isoptericola sp. NPDC060257 | reverse complement strand
GTGGGGGTACTGGCCGGATGTTCGACAGACGAGAAAACGGCCGCGGGTGCCGGATCACCGGCGACCGGTCACCCGAACTCCTTGGCGACCGCCACGCGGGCGTCGTTCTGCGCCTTGGCGTTCGCCATGTCGAACTCGAGCACCTTGGCGTAGCCGAGGCCCTCGACGGTCTTCTGCATGTCCGCGAGGAGCGAGTCGAACTCGGCGTCGCTCTTGGCGAAGACCATCTTCCAGGAGTGCTCGATGATGGCGGCCTTGACCTGGCTGCGGATGGCCTCGATCTCCGAGTCGTCCGCCGGGGCGGTGAAGCTCGAGCCCGGCGCGACGACGAGCTGGTCGTTGGCCTGCAGGTACTCCATCGTCGAGGTGGCGTCGCCCATCCGGGCGCTCCAGTCCTCGGACAGAGGGTTCGCGACCTGCTCCTGGTAGCTCGGCCAGAACGTGTAGTTGTACGGCTGCTTCGTCTCCGGGTTGACGTCCTTGGGCAGGACGGTCGACACGTTGAGCGTCGACACGCCGTCCGTGTAGGACCCGCCGCCCCACTCGGCCGGCACGTCGGCGCCGCCCTCGCGGAACACCTTCGTGCCGAAGTCGGTGAGCGCCGGCTCGCCGTCCTCACCCAGCTCCCACGTGAGCCCTTCCGGTCCCGCGGCCGCGCCGGTCTGCGACGCGTTCATGTTGACGCCCTCGGGCGAGTACAGCCAGTCGATGAACGCCGCCAGGCGGGCGGGGTCCTCGGCGCCCGAGCCGATCCCGAGGATCTGCTTGCCGCCGTACACCTCGGCACCGTAGGAGAAGATCTGCTGGTCCTGCAGCGGCGCGAGCTCGAAGCCCTTGCCGGCGCCCATGTTCTTGTCGGTGTTGTAGGCCGACTGCCCGAGCCACGGCCACCAGGACAGCAGGACCTGCCCGTTCTGGTACTTGGTGAACATCGTGTCGTAGTTCTGGGTGGTGGACTCCGGGTCGACGAGCCCCATCTGGTTGGCGTCGAAGTAGAACTTCAGGGCCCGGACGTACTCCGAGTCGGAGTCGACGATGCTCTGGTAGTCCGAGCCGTCCGCCTTCGCCAGGACGAAGCCCATCTCGTCGTAGCCGTAGAGGGTGGCGGGCTGCTTGGCCGTGACCATCATGTTCCCGTCCCAGTCCTTGAACAGGGAGATGGCGTACGCCTTCTGTCCGTTGTCGGCCTGGGGCTGCGCGTCCTGCATGTCCTTCAGGACCGGCAGGAGGTCCTCCAGCGTCCCGATCTCCGGGTAGCCGGCCTTGCCGTACAGGTCCCAGCGCAGGTACGGGCCGAACGTGGGCTCGAGGCCCTCCGACGGCTCGGTCGGCTTGAGGCTCGACACGGAGGTCGGGAAGCCGTAGATGCCCTCCTTGCCCTCGTTGAGGTGCTGGACCGCCGGGTCGTACTGCGGGACGTTCGTCATCGACCCGTAGTAGTCCGTGGCGTCCAGGAGCAGGCCGCCCTCCACGAGCTCGTCCATCTGCTGACCCTTGTCGACGACGACGAGATCGCCCAGCTCGCCGCCGGAGACGCGGGTGTTGTACAGGGTGTCACCGCCGCCCGCGACGTTGGGAGCGATGATGTTGAGCTCCATGTTGAACTTGTCCTTGACGACCTTCCCGAACCACCCGCCCTGGGTCCCCATGTAGTTGGCCAGGCCGTCGTAGACGTCGACGGTGATCGGGTCGGCCTTGGACCAGTCCTGGTCGAGGTTGACGTTCGTCGGTGCGTCGTCGTCCGACCCGCCGGGCGAGCAGGCCGCGAGCGACAGCACCCCGACCAGCGGGGCCACCACCATGGCGACCGATTTCCTGAGTTTCATGACACCCCTTCGTGCGTTCGACGAGACGCGGTCAGCCCTTGACCGCGCCGAGCATGATTCCCTTGACGAAATAGCGTTGGAAGAGCGGGTAGATGAAGAGGATCGGGAGCACCACGAGCACCGCGACCGTCATGCGGATCGACGTCGGTGTCTGTGTGGTGGCCGCCGTGGCCAGGGCTCCCAGGTTTCCCTGAGCGTTCTGCGCGGCCTGCGCCAGGCTGCTCGCCTGGTTGGTGTAGGTGTAGAGCAGGTACTGCAGGGAGTAGAGCTTCTGGTCGGTGATGTACAGCAGCGTGTCCTGGAACGAGTTCCACTGGGCCACCGCCGTGAAGATCGCCACCGTGGCCAGGATCGGCGTCATGTTCGGGAGGATGATCCGGAAGAAGACCCGGAGCGTGCCCGCCCCGTCGATCTCCGCCGCTTCCTGGAGCGAGGCCGGCATCGACTCCACGTACGTCTTGACGAGGATGATGTTGAAGGGCTGCACGATCGCCGGGAGGATGTAGACCCAGAACGAGTTCGTGAGCCCCAGCGTCTTCATCGTGACGTACATCGGGATGAGCCCCGCGCTGAAGTACATCGTGAAGATGACGAGGCGGTACCAGAGGGAGCGCTTCCACATCCGTTCTTGAGTGAACATGAAGCCGAGGAACGCCGACGCCAGCACGGTGCAGGCCGTGCCGATCAGGGTGCGGGCCACGGACACGATCGCCGCGGCGGACAGCCCGTCGAGCTGCAGGATCTGCGTGTAGTTCGACAGGTGGAACCCCTCGGGCCACAGGCGGACCTGGCCCAGGGCGCTCATGTCGTTGGCGCTCACCGAGTTGATGATCAGGAAGTAGAACGGGTAGGCGCACAGGAGCGCGAAGAGCAGGAAGCCGGCGTAGTTGAGGAGCGCGAAGGGGACGTCGCCGCGGGTGCGCTTGAGGGCAGGGCTGGTGATCGACACGGTCTGGTCCCCGTTCAGATGATCGACGTGCCGCGGGCGCGCTTGGCGATCGCGTTGGCCGTGACGAGGAGGACGACGGAGATGACGCTCTTCAGCATGCCCAGCGCCGTCGCCATCGACAGGCTGTTCCCGGTGATGCCGATGTTGTAGACGTACAGGTCCAGCACCTGGATGTGCTCCTTGTTGAAGGCGTTCTGGAACACGTAGTACTGCTCCATGCCGTTGTTGAGCATGTTCGCGATGGAGAGCACGAGCAGGACCACGTAGGTGGGCATCAGCTGCGGGAAGGTGATGTACCGCATGAGCTGGAAGCGGCCCGCGCCGTCGATGCGCGCGGACTCGTAGAGCGCCGGGTCGATCGACGTGATGGCGGCGAGGTACATGATCGCGCCCCACCCGAGGCCCTTCCACAGGCTCCAGAGCAGCATCGTGAGCCACACGTGCTCGCCGGTGTCGAGGAACTTGATCGGCGTGGTGATGATGCCCCAGTCGTTCAGCACCGAGTTCACGAGGCCCGAGGTGGAGAAGAGCGAGAAGGCGATCATGTACACGAGCACCCACGAGATGAAGTTCGGGAGCGTCGTGAGGGTCTGCACCGCGTTCTTGAACCACGGGGCGCGGATCTCGTTGAGGAGCATCGCGAAGAAGACCGGGAGCAGCGAGGTCGCGATGCCCAGGAAGCTCATGGCGAGGGTGTTCGCCATGACCTGCCCGATCTGCTGGAGCTGGGTCGGGGAGGACACGAGCATCCGGAACCACTGGAACCCGACGAACTCGCTGCCGGACAGTCCGAGCGCGGGCTTGTAGTCGTAGAACGCCGTTGCCCAGCCGGCCAGCGGCAGGTAGGAGAACACCAGCACGAGGACGAGGAACGGGAGGACGACGAGGAACATCGCGGGCGACGGCTTCTTGCCGCGGCGTCTCCGGTCGCGGAGCCGGACCTGGGTGGCGCCCTCGCTCCCGGGTTCTCGGTCCGGGACGTCGGCGGGTCCGCGGTCGAGCAGCGGCGCTCCTTGGGTGAGGCTCACCTGTCACTCCCTCGTGATGGGTCTCGCGCGCTCGGCTGCCGCCGGTGGCCGCCGTGTCGAAGCGCTTCGAATTGATATCACCCCCATGGCGAGTTCCGCAATGGTGTCGGGCGATCCGGAGCCGGTCCGTGACCTTTCGCCCCGCGCCGTCGCGGAGCCGCGGTCCTACCGGCGAGCGGTGCTCCCGCGGGTGGTCAGCACGGGCGCGAGCAGCCGGGTCTCGGCGGGGCGGCCGTCGTCGAGCCGGCCCATGACGATGTCCACGGCGAGGCTCCCGATCGTCGACGCGGGCAGGTCGATGGCGGTCATCGGCATCGCCTGCGCGAGCGCGACGTCCTCGGGGCACAGCGCGATCACCGACACGTCCTCGGGCACGGCTCGGCCGGACTCCCGCAGCCGGGACAGGACGTGGGGCAGCGCGCGCTCGTTGTGCACGAAGAGCCCGCTGGTGCCGGGCGCGTCGGCGAGGAGCTCGTCGACGACGCGGGCGACCTCGGCGGGTGCGCCCGGGCACGCGACGACCCGCGCGTCCAGGCCGTGCTCCGGCGCGGCCTCCGCGAAGCCGCGCATCACGCGGTCCACGTACGACGTGTGCCGGTCCACGACCTCCGGCGGGGCGCCGAGCATCGCCACGGTGCGGTGTCCCAGCTCGGCCAGGTGGCGCGCGGCGAGCCGCCCGGCGGCCTCGAAGTCCAGGTCCACGCACGACAGCCCCGACGCGTCGCGCGGCAGCCCCACCAGCACCGACGGCTGCCTCGACCGGGTGAGGATCGGGATGCGCGCGTCGTCGGCCTCCACGTCCATGACGACGAGGGCGTCGACCATCGACCCGTTCGTGGCGCGCTCCAGGCCCTCGAGGTCGTCCTGGGTGAGCAGCAGGACGTCGTGCGCGTGCTCGCGCGCCCGCGTCACCACGCCGCCCGCGAACTGCATGATCACGGGCACGTCGATGCCGGAGCGCAGCGGGATCATCAGCCCGATGACCTCGGTGCGCGCCGACGCGAGAGCGCGTGCCCCGGCGTGCGGGCGGTAGCCCAGCGTCGCGATCGCCTGCTCGACGCGCCGGCGCGTGGGCGCCGAGATGGACCGCTTGCCGGAGAGCACGTAGGAGACGGTCGACGCCGAGACTCCCGCCGCCTTGGCGACGTCCTCGATGGTGGCCACGGCTATCTCCTGGTTGCGAGAGGGACGGCGGCGCCCACGACCGGGAGGTCACCGGGCACGTCGAGGATCACGGTAGCGCCCGCGGCGACCGAGACCGGGGTTCCCGCGGCGGCCACGCCGCCGTGACCCACCACGACCTCCAGGGCCCGGTCGTCGGGCGCCCGCAGCCGCGCGCGGGTCAGTGCGCCGTCGCGCCACGCCAGGTCGACCTCGGCCCCGCCGCGGGCCCGCAGGCCGGTGACCTCCCCGTCGGGCCACGCCGGGGGCAGCGCGGGCAGGAGGTCGAGGCGGACCGCGCCGCCGTCCCGCCGGTGCGACTGCAGCAGCATCTCCGCGACGCCCGCGGTGAGGCCGAGGTTGCCGTCGATCTGGAACGGCGGGTGCGCGCTGAACAGGTTCGGGTACAGCCCGCCGCGCTGCCCGGCCGGGTGCCGCCCGTCCGGCCCGCCGGCCGGGCGCAGCGACAGCAGCACCTGGTCGTGGGCCCGGCCGCCCTCGCCGAGCCGCGCCCACAGCGAGATCCGCCAGGCGAGGGACCAGCCCGTGGACTCGCGGCCGCGCAGCTCGAGGCTGCGGGCGGCGGCCCGCGCCAGGTCCGGGGTCGTCGTCGGGTCCAGGTCGCCGAGGGGGTAGAGCCCCACGAGGTGCGACAGGTGCCGGTGCTCGGGTTCCGCCTCGGGGACCTCCTCGCCCCACTCCAGCAGCTCGCCGCGCGACCCGACCGCCGGGCCCGGCAGCGCGGCGGCGACGGCCTCGAGGCGCGCGAGCCACGGCTCGTCGGCGTCGTCGAGCCCGAGCGCGCCGGCGGCCTCGCGGCAGCCCGCCGACAGGGCGCGCAGCAGCGCCACGTCCATCGCGGCGCTGGTCGTGACGGCGGCGGGCTCGCCGTCGGGCGCGACGAACTGGTTCTCCGGGGAGGTCGACGGGCTGGTCCAGGCGCGCTCCAGGCCTCCGCCGTGCTCGGCGCCGGCGGAGGAGCCGCCCGCCGTCTGCACCCAGGCGAGCGCGAACTCGCCCGCCCCGCGCAGCGCGGGCCACGCGGCCCGCAGCTCGGCGTCGTCGCCCGTGAACCGGTGGTGCTCCAGGAGGTGCTGGGCCAGCCACGTGCCGCCGTGCGCCCACGCGGACCACTTCGCCTCGCCGCGGCCGTTGCCGACGGCCGCCGCGTGGCCCCACGCGTCCGAGTTGTGGTGCGCCGCCCACCCGGCGGCGCCGTACAGGTCGCGCGCGACGACGGCGCCCGGCCCGGCGGCGAGACGGCGGATGTAGCGGAGCAGCGGTTCCTGGCTCTCGGCGAGCCCGGTCGTGCCGGCCGCCCAGTACGCCATCTGCAGGTTGATGTTCAGCGTGTAGCCGCTGCTCCACGGGCCCGGCAGCCACGGGTTCCACAGGCCCTGCAGGGTGAGGGGCAGGCCGCCCGTCCGGGACGACGACAGCAGCAGGTAGCGGCCCAGGTGGAACGTGAGCGCCGCGAGGCCCGGGTCGGGGCGCTCGGCGGCGGCCAGCACGCGGCGGTCGGTGGGCAGGTCGGCCGCGCCCGCGGGCGACGGCAGCGCCAGGTCCACGCGGCCGTAGTGCCGCGCGTGCTCCGCGACGTGCGCGGCGCGCAGGCGCTCGCGGAGCGCCTCCGCGCCCTCGACGGAGGCGTCGTCGCCCTGACCTGCGCCGCCGCCCCGCTCGGTCGCGAGCTGTGCCGCGATCCGGTCGGCCGGCGCCGCGGCACCGGCGTCCCCCGGCGGGTCGGTCGTGGCGGTGGCGACCAGCAGGACGTGCGTGCGCGCGACGCCGGTGCGCAGCGTGCCGTCGTCGTCGACGGCGGCGTCGAGGTCGGTGGGCGCGGCCACGGCCACGGTGCCGGTACGGCCGAGCGCAGCGTCGTACCGCAGCTCGCCCTCGGGGTGGTGCGACGGCGGGACGTCGACGGGCAGGTCGAGCGTCCGCACCAGGACGGCGGTGCCCGCGCGGCCGGCGGGACCGTCGGCGCGCGACAGGTCGACGGGCGGGCGGGCCGACGCCCGCAGCAGGCTCTCGACGCGCACGACCAGGCGGACGGGGCGCTCGGCGCGCACGGTGTGCACCACCGCGCCGCCACGGGAGTCGGCCCAGGTCTCCTGCACGACGCGGCCGGCCACGGGGTGCTCCCACGCGTGCGTGGCGACGGCCGTGCGCAGGTCCAGCTCGCGCCGCTCGATGCCGTGGGGGTGGGGCGCGGGCCCGCTCGGCGGGTCGGCGGGCTCGACGGCGACGTCGATCTCGGCGAGCGGGAGGTAGGCCTGCGCCCACGGGGTCTGCATCTCGGCGAGCAGGGCCTCGGCCCCGCGCACGTCGCCCGCCTCGACCGCGGCACGCACCCGGGCGAGGTGCTCGGCGCCGCGGGCCCGCGTCCCGGCCAGCGGGTCGGGGTGCGGCGAGCCTGACCAGGCGGTGAGGTCGTTGAGCCACAGGTGCTCCACCCCGGCGCGGCCCGTGCACATCACCCCCCGGTGCCCGTTGCCCACGGGGTAGGCCTCGACCCACCGGGTGGCGCTGCTGTCGGTGTGGAGGACGTGCGTCGTCGCGCGTAGCTCGGCCATGGTCGGAGAGCGTAGTGCGCGCGGGCGAATCGGTTCGACCGCCGGGGCGGTCGCCGGGAGGCGCGCGACCCCGGGTCGAGGGGCTCCTGCTTGACGACGGTTCGTCCGGGGTCGATACTCGCCGTCGAAGCGCTTCGACTTAGTCGGGGCGCCTCGCCGCGGCCCGTGCACTGCCGCCGCGGCGCTGGACTCGACGAGGAGGACCCCATGCTCCACCGCGCACGCACGCTGTCCGCGGCCGCACTGATCGCCGCGTCTGCCCTGACGCTGACCGCCTGCGTGGGCGGCGGGGGAGGCGGCGGCACGACCGCCGGGGGCGGCGACACCGACGACAAGACGCTGACGATCTGGCACTACGAGAACGACGACTCGGCGATGGGCCAGGCGTGGGCCAAGGCGATCGAGATCTTCGAGGAGGAGCACCCGGACGTCACGGTCGAGGTCGAGAAGCAGACGTTCGAGCAGATCCAGAAGAACGCGAAGATCGTGCTGACCGGCGACGACGTGCCCGACGTCATGGAGTACAACAAGGGCAACGCGACGGCCGGCCAGCTCGCCGCGCAGGGCCTGATCACCCCGCTGACGGCCGCCGCGGACGAGAACGGCTGGGCCGACAAGCTCTCCGGGTCGCTGCAGACCACCGCGCGCTACGACGAGAACGGCCTCATGGGCTCCGGCGACTGGTACGGCGTGCCCAACTACGGCGAGTTCGTGGGCGTCTACTACAACAAGCAGATGTTCGAGGACGCGGGCCTCGAGGTGCCGACCACGCTCGAGGAGCTCGAGCAGGTGATGAAGGCGTTCAAGGACGACGGCGTCACCCCGCTGGCCGAGGCCGGCGCCGAGTACCCGATGGGACAGCTCTGGTACGAGCTCGTGCTGGCGAACGCCGACCGGGAGCTCGTCGACCAGTACCAGCTCTTCGACGGCGACGTCGACTTCCACGGGCCGGAGATGACGGCGGCCACCGAGCAGCTCGACTCGTGGATCGAGGACGGCTACGTCGCCTCCGACTCCGCGGGCCTCACGGCCGAGGACATGGGCGTCGCCTTCATGAAGGGCGACTACCCGATGATGGTCTCCGGCTCCTGGTGGTTCGGCCGCGTCACGGCGGAGATGAAGGACGACTGGGGGCAGTTCAACTTCCCGGGGAACACGCTGCACACCGGCTCGTCGGGCAACCTCTGGGTCGTCCCGACCAACGCGGACTCGCCGTCGCTGGCCACGGAGTTCATCGACACCACGCTGCGCCCCGAGGTGCAGGACGTGCTGGCGCAGACGGGCGGCCTGCCGGTCGCGGGCGACGCGTCCGCGATCACCGACGACAAGACGCGCGAGCTCACCGAGAACTTCCAGGCGATCCTCGACGACGACGGCCTGGCGTTCTACCCCGACTGGCCCGTGCCGGGCTACTACGACACGATCGTCAGCCAGCTGCAGTCCCTGATCAACCGGTCGAAGACGCCGGACCAGGTGCTCGACGGCCTGGAGTCGGCCTACACGGACGGCAAGGCCGACCTGCTCGGCGAGTGACGACGTGACCGCCACCCTCAGCCCGCCCGCGGCGGCGTCCCGGGCCGACGCCCGGACGCGCCGCCGCCGGCGGGGCACGACCCTGCCCTACCTGGCCTACCTGCTCCCCGGCGCGGTGCTCTTCGTGCTCGTCATCGGGTACCCGCTGGTGACCAACGTCTACATCAGCCTGTTCTCCTGGCGCGGCGGCCTGGCGCCGCTCACCTGGGTGGGCCTCGACAACTACACGGAGCTCTGGCACGACGCCGCGTTCTGGACGTCGTTCCAGAACTCCGTCGCGATGATCGTGGCGATGGTGCTCGTGCCGACCGTGATCGGCCTGCTGCTCGCGGCGGTGCTGTTCGACTACCTGGGCCGGCGGTTCGGCGCCCGCGTGGCGTCGGTCCTGCGGGCCATGTACTACCTGCCGCAGATCCTCCCGGTCGCCGTCGCGGGCGTGCTGTGGAACTGGATCCTCAACGCCCAGACGGGCGCGCTCAACGAGATCCTGCGCGCCGTCGGCGTCGCGGACCCGCCGAACTGGCTGGGCGACCCGAGCACGGCGCTGCCGAGCGTCATGCTCGTGCTGATCTGGGTGCAGATCGGGTACCCCGTCGTGATCTTCATGGCGGCGCTGCAGCGGGTGGACCCCGAGCTCTACGAGGCGGCGGAGCTGGACGGCGCCGGCTGGTGGCGGCGGTTCCGGGCCATCACGATCCCGCAGATCCGCCCGGAGACGTTCGTCGTGACGCTGACCTGCACGGTCGCGGCGCTCAAGGTGTTCGGCCCGATCTACGTGCTGACCCGCGGCGGCCCGGAGAGCTCCACGCTCGTGCCGAGCTACTACTCGTACCTCAACTTCTTCGACAAGTCGCGGGTGGGCTACGGCGCCGCCGTCGCGACCGTGCTCACCGTGGTGATCCTCGCGGTCGCCGTCGTCATCCTCGCGCTGCAGACGCGCGCCGAGCGGGCCGAGGAGGTGGGGCGCTGATGGCCGCGACCCTGGCGACGGTCCGGTCGCGCAGCGGGGACCGCCACCACCGGGGCGCCGGGCGCTGGTTCGTGCTCGCGGGCGCCGTCGTCGTCGCGCTGCTCGTGGTCGCGCCGCTGCTGGTGATGCTGCTCAACGCGTTCAAGTCGCCCGACGACTACACGCAGCACGGGCCGCTCAGCCTGCCGACGAGCCTGTACCTCGACGGGCTCGTGAACTTCTGGCAGCGCACCGAGTTCCCGGTGAAGCTGTGGAACTCGTTCTTCATCTCCGCCGTCGTGGCGGTGGCGGCGTGCGCCCTCTCGCTCCTCAACGCCTACGCGATCGGGATCGGCCGGATCAAGGGCCGGATGTGGGTGGTGCTGCTCTTCCTGCTCGCGAACATGCTCCCGCAGGAGGCGCTGATCTACCCCCTGTTCGACATGGCCCGGCAGGTGGGGCTGTCGAACTCGCAGTGGTCCGTGATCATCATCTTCACGGTCATCCAGTCGGCCTTCGGCACCTACCTGCTGGCGTCCGTGCTCGGCACGTTCCCGCCGGCGCTGCTCGAGGCGGCGGCGCTCGACGGCGCGGGCCGCTGGAGGATCCTGTGGCGGGTCGTCTTCCCGATCGTGCGGCCCACGCTCATGGTCCTGATGATCTTCTTCTTCATCTGGACCTGGAACGAGTTCTTCATCCCGCTGGTCATGCTCACGACCAACGACACGCAGACGATCCCGATCGCGCTCGCGTCGCTGCAGGGCGACCGGATGATGGACGCCCCCACGACCAACGCCGGGGCGCTCGTCTCCCTCGTCCCGGCCCTGGTGTTCTTCCTGATCTTCCAGCGCACCCTCACCCGAGGCGTCACCGCCGGCGCGGTGAAGTAACGCACCACCCCCTCGCGCGGCGTGCTCCCGGGCGCTCCGCCATCATCGACACGACAGCACGGAGTAGGTGCACCTGATGAAGTTCACCGACGGCTACTGGCAGACCCGCCGTGGCATCGCGCCGCTGTACGCGGTGGAGGTCGACGACGTCCGCGTCGACGAGACCGCGGGCACGATGACCGTGTACGCCCCGACGGCGCCGGTCCGGCGCCGGGGCGACACGCTCAACCGGCCGATGCTCACGGTCACGTACTCCTCGCCCGCGCCGGGCGTCGTGCGGGTGCGCGTGGAGCACTTCGCGGGGGCCGCGCGCCGCGGGCCGGAGTTCGCCGTCCAGGGCGAGCCGGGCTTCCTCCCGGTCGTCAAGGTCGACGAGACGGAGGGCGTGCTCGAGACCGGCGGGCTCTCCGTGCGGGTGCACCGGGGCGGCGGGTGGCACGTGGACGTCGAGCACGACGGCCGGGTGCTCACCTCCAGCCTGCCGAAGTCCGTGGGCGCGATGAGCGCGACGTCGGGCCCGCTCGAGGGCGGCACCTGGGTGCACGAGCAGCTGACGCTCGAGCCGGGGGAGCACGTGTACGGCCTCGGCGAGCGGTTCGGGCCGTTCGTCAAGAACGGGCAGTCCGTCGACGTCTGGAACGAGGACGGCGGCACGTCCAGCGAGCAGGCGTACAAGAACGTGCCGCTCTACCTGACCAGCAAGGGGTACGGCGTCTTCGTGGCGCACCCGGAGCGGGTGTCGCTCGAGGTCGCGTCCGAGGTGAACACGCGCGTCCAGTTCTCGGTGGAGGGCCAGTCGCTCGAGTACTACGTCATCGCCGGCCCGACGCCGAAGGACGTGCTGCGCCGCTACACCGCGCTCACGGGGCGGCCGGCGCGCGTGCCCGCCTGGTCGTACGGCACGTGGCTGTCGACGTCGTTCACCACCGACTACGACGAGGCCACGGTCACGAGCTTCGTGGACGGGATGGCCGAGCGCGGGCTGCCGCTCAGCGTGTTCCACTTCGACTGCTTCTGGATGCGCGAGTACCAGTGGTGCGACTTCGAGTGGGACCCGCGCGTCTTCCCCGACCCGGAGGGCATGCTCGCCCGCCTGCACGACCGGGGTCTGAAGGTGAGTGTCTGGATCAACCCCTACATCGGGCAGCGCTCGCCGCTGTTCGAGGAGGGTCGCGCCAAGGGCTACCTGCTGCGCACCACGGACGGCGGGGTGTGGCAGTGGGACCTGTGGCAGGCGGGCATGGCGCTGGTCGACTTCACCAACCCGGAGGCCGCGGACTGGTACCTCGGCCACCTGGAGCGCCTGCTCGACCAGGGCGTGGACGCGTTCAAGACCGACTTCGGCGAGCGGGTGCCCACCGAGGACGTGGTCTGGCACGACGGCTCGGACCCGCGCAAGATGCACAACTACTACGCCGAGCTGTACAACGAGCTGGTCTTCCGCCTCCTCGAGCGGCGCCGCGGGCGGGGCGACGCCGTCGTCTTCGCGCGGTCGGCCACGGCGGGCGGTCAGCAGTTCCCGGTGCACTGGGGCGGCGACTGCGACTCGACGTACGCGTCGATGGGGGAGTCCCTGCGGGGCGGGCTGTCGCTCGCGCTGTCGGGCTTCGGCTACTGGAGCCACGACATCGGCGGCTTCGAGGGCACCCCCGACGCCGGGGTGTTCAAGCGCTGGCTCGCGTTCGGCCTGCTGTCGAGCCACTCGCGCTTCCACGGCTCGTCGTCGTACCGGGTGCCGTGGGCCTTCGACGAGGAGGCGGTCGATGTCGCGCGCCGCTTCGCGCACCTGAAGATGTCGCTCATGCCCTACCTCGCGCAGGCGGGGGAGGAGGCGCACGCCGCGGGCACGCCGATCATGCGGCCGATGGTGCTGGAGTTCCCTCGCGACCGGGCCACGTTCGGCGTCGACATGCAGTACATGCTGGGTGGCTCGCTGCTCGTGGCCCCGGTCTTCCGGGCCGACGGCACGGTCGAGTACTACGTGCCCGAGGGCACGTGGACGCGGCTCCTCGACGGCGCGGACGGCGGGCACGCCGAGACGGTCGCGGGCCCCCGGTGGGTCACCGAGACCCACGGCTTCGACTCCCTGCCGGTGCTGGTGCGCCCGGGCACCGTGCTGCCCGTGGGGGCGCGGACCGACCGGCCCGACTACGCGTGGGCCGACGGCGTGGAGCTGCGCTGCGTCGAGCTCCCGGACGGCTACGACGCCGTCACCCCCGTGCCGACGGGCGGGCCCGGCGGGGAGACGGCGCACTTCCACGTCCGCCGTGCGGGCGACGAGGTCGCCGTCACGAGCGACGACGCCCCCGGCGCCTGGACCGTCCGGGCGGGGACCCGTACGGCCACCGGCGACGGCCCCGGCACCGTCACCCTGACCGTCTGAGCCGCTCTCGAGCACGCGGTCCGTCGCGCCACCCGGTGGCATGACGCGACGGAC
>NZ_JBHXAW010000103.1:0-13451 GCF_042726645.1 Isoptericola sp. NPDC060257 | reverse complement strand
GCCCGGCTCGGGCCGCGCGCTGCCCGTCATCCCAGCGCCGCCCGGACCTCGAGCGCCATCACGGCGCTCAGCACGGTCGAGTACCCCACCTGGGTCGGTGCCGGCCGGGTCCAGTCGTCCCCCGGCCGCAGCACCACGCCCGCGTGCCGCAGGCTCTCCACCGCGGCCATCGGCGCCCCGTCCGCCGGGCGCGCGCCGCCGTACGGCACCAGACCGTGCTCCCACAGGGCGTCGGTGCTGGTGCGCACCAGGTCCTCGACCGCGGGGACGGACCGCTCCTCGAGCAGCAGCGCCGCGTACCGGTACCAGACGCCCTTGAACAGGCCGACGTCGCCGCCCGCCGTGTCGGGCACGTCGTCGTCGACCAGGTCGCCCTCGCGGCGGAAGACGCCGCCCGTGGCGAGCTCGCGCACCGACGTGAGGGCCGTCCGCTCGGCCGTGTCCAGCCAGCCGGCGTCCCCCGTGGACCTGTACATCTCGACGCAGGCGCCGATGTACAAGCCCTGGTTGTAGGTGAAGCGCCAGTGCGTGTCCACGTCCGTGCCGCCCTCGCGGCCGAGCCCGTCCTCGACGAACCCGTCCGGCCCGACCAGGTGCTCCTCGAGCCATGCCACCGTGCGCAGCGCACGGTCGAGGAAGGCGCCGTCGCCGGTGCGTCGTGCCAGCCGCGCGCCGAGGATCGCCAGGGGTCCGTTGGCCGGGGTGTTCTTGTAGTCGGGCTGCTGCTTGCGCCACGACAACGACGGCCCGTGGACGTCGTTCCACCCGAGCGACACCACGTGCTCCCACAGCGCGACGACGTCCGCCTCGACGTCCGCGCGCTCGCCGTCGTCCGGCGTCGCCTCGGCCAGCCGCAGCAGGGCGAGGGCGTACCAGAGCATGTCGTCGAAGTAGTCGTTGAACAGGCTGCCGCCGTTGCGCTCGCGGATGTTCGCCGCGGTCGCACGCGCCGCGTCGAGCCACGCGCCGTCGCCGGTCCGGGCGAAGGCGTCGAGCCGGCAGTCGACGACGTGCGCCAGCCACCAGTAGTTGAACGTGGCGTCGGCGGGCTCGGGATGCCCGTTGTGCAGCAGCTGCGGCGCGGCGGCCCCGTAGAGCAGGTCGACGCTGTGCTGCGCGACGTCGGCGCGCCCCGCCCAGGTCTGCACGCGAGCGGCGTCGGGGGTCGTGGTCGTCATCGGTTGGCCTCCAGGATGCGGTCGCCCTGCGCGGCGGCGTCGGCGAGGGCGGCGGGACCGTCCAGGGATCCCGACATCACCTCCTGCAGGGCGGGGATGAGGGCGAGGGTCTCGACGTCCGAGTACCCGGGCACGGGCGGGCGGACGGAGGCCACCTCGATGGTCTCGACCATCGGGGCGAAGCGGTCGTCGACCGTGCCCACCGCGCGTCGCGACGCCTCGACGTTCGCCGGGATGTTCTTGCTGATCTCGGCGAACGCGAGGCTGTTCTCCTGGTCCGCCGCCCACCACTTCATGAGCTCCCACGCACCCTCGGGGCAGGGTGCGTCGGCGGGGACGACGAGGCCGAAGCCGCCCATGGAGGCGCCGGAGTCGCCCCGCGGCCCCACGACGGCCGGGACGACGCCGTACTCGAGGCCGTCGACGGCGTCCCAGGTGGGGAGGTTCCAGGGCCCGTCGTACTTGATCGACACCGCACCCTGGGCGAAGGCGTCGATGCCGTCGGAGAAGCCCAGCTCGTACACCCGCCGCTCGTGCAGCAGCTCGTCCCAGAAGTCGAGGACCTCGAGGCCCTGCGGGGAGTCGAAGGCCGTGTGGCGCTCCGTCGGGTCGAGGAGCTCGCCGCCCGCCTGCTTGAGCCACATGCTGAACAGCCCGACGTCCTGGATCTCGAAGCCCGCCCGCGTGAGCCGCCCGCCCTCGCGGACCGTCAGCGCCTCGGCGGCGTCGGCCAGCTCCGCCCACGTCGTCGGCGGGCGGATGCCGGCCTCGTCGAGGTGCGCCTTGTTGTAGAAGAGCGCCCGCGTGTCGACGATGAGCGGCAGGCCGAAGGTCTCGTCGCCGACGCTCATCTCCCGCACCGACTCCGCGTAGAAGGACCCCAGGTCCACGCCGTCGCGCGCGGCCCAGGAGTCGATCGCCTGCAGCGCACCGCGGCGGCCGTACTTGGCCGTCTGCCACCGGTCCCACAGCACCAGGTCGGGCACGTTGCCCGAGGCGATGCCGGTGAGCATCTTCTCCTCGAGCACGCCCTGCGGCACGTACCGGAACTCGTACTCGGACTGCGCCGCGTTGAACGCGTCGAGCTGCGTCGTGATCTGCGCGGCCTGGTCGCCCGCCCAGCTGCCCCACATGGTCAGGCGACGGGCGCCCGCGTCCGTGTAGCGGGGCTGGTTCGGCGCCGCGCAGGAGGACAGGACGGCGGCACCGGCACCCAGGCCGAGCGCCCGCAGGATCGCGCGGCGGCTAACGGGCGTTGACATGGGAGACCCCCTCGATGATGTAGCGCTGGGCGAAGACGAACAGCAGCAGCACCGGCAGGCTGGTGATCACGGTCCCGGCCATGAGCGGGCCGTAGTCGGTGGCGTAATCGGTGACGAACGACGCCAGCCCCACCTGCACCGTCCACATCTCCTGGACGTTGAGGACGATCAGCGGCCACATGAAGGAGTTCCAGCCCGCCTGGAACGTGAGGATCGCGAGCACGGCGGCGCCCGCCTTGGCGAGCGGCAGGTAGACCTGCGCGAAGATCCGGAACTCGGACGCGCCGTCGATCCGCGCGGCCTCGCCCAGCTCGTCCGGGATCGAGGAGAAGAACTGCCGCATGAAGAACACGGCGAACGCGCCGGCGGCCCCGGGCAGGATGATCGCCCACCAGGTGTTGAGCAGGCCGACGCCGCCCTGCCCGACGACGTTGTTGCCGCCGGCGAACGGGATGGCGCGCAGCACCAGGAAGGACGGCACCATCGTCACGATGCCGGGCACCATGAGCGACCCCAGCAGGGTGACGAAGAGCGCCCGCTTGCCGCGGAACTTCAGCTTGGCGAACGCGTACCCGGCGAGGGAGCCGAAGAACAGGTTCAGCACGACCCCGGCGACGGCGAGCAGCATGGAGTTCGCGAAGTAGCGGCCGAACGGCACCTCGGTGAGCACGCGGTCGTAGTTCTCGAGCGTGACGGTGCGCGGGATCAGGTCCAGCGCCCCGGACAGGATGTCGCCGGCCGGCTTGAGCGACGTGACCAGCGTCCAGAACAGGGGGAAGACGGTGAGGACCGCCACCGCGACGACGGCGATCCACCAGGCGACGGCGCCCACGCGCTGCGCCGGGGTCCGGTGCTTGGTGTGCAGCACGGCCGGCCGGGAGGCCCCGTCGGCAAGGGCGGCGGTGGCCGCGACGGACAGGCCGGGTGCGGTCTGCGCGCTCATGTGTTGTCCCTCCCCGTGACGCGGGCGTTGATGACCGCGAAGATCGCGATGATCGCGAAGAGCACGAACGAGATCGCCGACGCGTAGCCCATCTCGAGGTTCCCGAAGCCCTGCGTGTAGATGTAGTAGACGAGCGTGATCGTCGAGTTGCCCGGGCCGCCCTTGGTGAGCACGTAGGCCTGGTCGAACACCTGGAACGCGCCGATCACCAGGAGGGTCGAGACGAGGAACGTGGTGCGCGACAGGCTCGGCATGACGACGTAGCGCAGCTGCTGCCACCAGCCCGCCCCGTCGATGCGGGCGGCCTCGTAGAGCTGCGGCGGGATCCCCTGCAGGCCGCCGAGGTAGATCATCATGTTGGTGCCGAAGCCGGCCCAGACGCTCATGATGACGATCGCCGGCATCGCCCAGTTCGAGTCGTACAGCCAGGCCGGGCCGTCGATGCCGAACCAGCCGAGCGCGACGTTGACCATGCCGAACTGCGGGTTGAGCAGCCACAGCCAGATCGTCGCGGTCGCCACCGTCGACGAGACCACGGGGACGTAGAAGAAGGTCCGGAAGAGCGTCGAGACCCGCACGTTGCGGTGCAGCAGCAGGGCCGTCGCCAGCGCGACCACGATCCCGAGCGGCACGAACAGCACCGTGTAGTACGCCGTGTTCCGCAGGGCGATGAAGAAGTACGGGTCGAGGAAGAGCCGGCGGTAGTTGTCGAGACCCACCCAGCCCGAGTCGCCGATGACCGAATAGCTCGTGAAGCTCATGACGAGCGCCATGCCCGCCGGGATGACCACGAAGATCGCGAACAGGGCGATCGGGAGGGCCACGAAGAGCCACGCCCACCTCTCCTGGATCCTCCACTGCCGTGAAGGTCTGCGTGGTGCCAGGGCCGGGGGCGCGGACTCCGCAGCCCTGCCCGGCGGCGCCGTCGCCGCCGTCGTCACCGTCATGGTTCAGATCGCCTCCTTCGCCGATCCGCACGTCCGCCTATGCGTCGTGCCTGAACACTTCCGCCCCGGGTGCCCCGGGGACGTGGTACCCGACGACGTCGAGCACGAGCTCGCAGAACATCGAGTCCGCCCAGCTGAACCACTCCCTGGTGAACTCCTCGGGGCGGTCCACGTGGTACGACTCGCACATCCGCCCGCGTGCCGCGTTGGCCGCGAGCATCGACGCGACGAGAGCGCGCTTCTCCGCCGGGTCCGTCGAGGTCAGGCCCCGGACGGCGGCCGAGATGGGCCAGACGTAGCGCGGCGGCGTGTGCGGGCTGCCGAGACCGTCACCGGTCGTGCCGCGCACGTAGGTGGGGTTGTCGTCGCTGAGGGCGAACCGGCGCGTCGCGACGTAGAGCGGGTCGTCGAGCGCGACGCCGCCGGTGAGCGGCAGGGAGAGCAGGCTCGGCATGTTCGAGTCGTCCATGAGCAGCCGGTGGCCGAGGCCGTCCACCTCGTAGGCGAAGATCCGCCCGTGCTCGGGGTGGTCCACGACGCCGTGCCGGCGGGTGGCGGCATCGAGCTCGGCGGCGAGCTCCTCGGCCCGCGCGGCCAGGCCCGGGTCGGCGACGGGGCCGAGGGCGAGCTCCGCGAGGTCGCGCAGCGACGCGGCGGCGAACAGGTTGCCGGGCACGTTGTAGTGGTGGACGCACGCGTCGTCGCTGGGGCGGAACGCGCTCCAGGTCATGCCGGTGACGGCGACGGGCGACCCCTGGCCGTCGCGGACGAGCGTGTCGGTCGGCGGGCAGTCGTCGCGCTCGAACCGGTAGTCGGACCGCGCGTCGTGGTCCTGCTCGGTCCGGAGCGTGGCGACGACGAGCTCCGCGGCCTTGCGGAACGTGTCGTCGAGGTGGTCCGTGCGCCCGGTGGCGAGCCACAGCCGGTGCGCGAGCTGGAGGGGGAACGCGAGCGAGTCGACCTCGTACTTGCGCTCCCAGACGCCGGGCGTCATCGCCGTGCGGTCGGCCTGGTGCCCGGCGCCGTCCGGCGTCCGGTTGAAGGCGTTGGCGTACGGGTCGTGCAGGATCTGGGTGCTCTGGCGCCGGACCAGGGCCGCGACGACGTCGCCGATCCCCGGGTCGACGTCGAGCAGGGCGAGGTACGGGCGCATCTGTGCCGCGCAGTCGCGCAGCCACATCGCCGGGATGTCGCCGGTGAGCACGAAGGCGGTGCCGTCGGGCTCGAGCACGACGGCGTCGCGCAGGGTGCGCCGCATCGCCTCGGCGAAGACGGCGGCCGTCGGGACGTCGAACGCCGCGACGACGCGGTCGGTCACCTCGCGCAGCACGCGCTCGTCGAGCATCGGGGGGCCACCCTGGTCCGTCACCACGCACTCCATCGTTTGGATATATCGAATAGGCGGAACATACCAGCGACGACGGCGGGTGACCAGAGCGGGCACGACGAAACCCGCGGCGCGTCGCGCCGCGGGCTCGCCTCGCGTCCCGGCCCCGTCAGCCCGGGTCCACGTCTCCTCGCCGCACCGCCCGCAGGAGCCGGGGCGGGACCTGCACCGTGCGGCCGGCCACGACCACGGGGACGAGCACCGGCGGCTCGGCCTTCCACCGGGCCCGGCGGCTGCGGGTGCGGGAGCGGGAGGTCTTGCGCTTGGGGACGGCCACGGCCGCTCCTCTCGTCAGGTCGGTCTGGGGAGAACCCCCGGTTCAGCCCTGGCGGGCCTTGAACCGGGGGTTCTGCTTGTTGATGACGAACGTCCTGCCGCGGCGGCGGACGACCTTGGCGCCCGGCAGGCGCTTCAGCGACCGCAACGAGGCGCGGACCTTCATCGGGCACCCTGCCCGTAGCGGCGGCGGAACTTCTCGACGCGGCCGGCGGTGTCGACGACGCGCGCGGCCCCGGTCCAGAACGGGTGGCTGGCGGCCGAGATCTCGACGTCGACCACGGGGTAGGTGTTCCCGTCCTCCCACTCGATCGTGCGGGCGGGGCGGCCGGGCCCGGAGGCGGCGTCCCCCGCCAGCGTGGAGCGCGTGAGGAACGCGGTGCCGGCGCTGGTGTCGCGGAAGACGACGGGGCCGTAGGTGGGGTGGATGCTCTGCTTCATGGTGGTGTCTCCTCTCACCAGCTGGACTTGGTGACGCCGGGCAGCTCGCCCCGCAGCGCCAGCTGGCGCAGGCGGATGCGGGACAGCCCGAAGCGGCGCAGGTAGCCGCGGGGGCGGCCGTCGACGACGTCGCGGTGGCGCAGGCGGGTGCGGCTCGCGTCGCGGGGCTGGCGCTGCAGCTCCATGACGGCCGTGGCCCGCTCCTCCGCCGTGGACGACGGCGACGCGACGACGCGCTTGAGCTCGGCCCGCCGGGCGGCGTACCGCTCGACGACGTCGCGGCGCCGCGCGTCGGCGGCGATCTTGGACGTCTTGGCCATCAGCGCTCCTCGCGGAAGTCGACGTGCCGGCGCACGACGGGGTCGTACTTGCGCAGCACGACGCGGTCGGGGTCGTTGCGGCGGTTCTTGCGGGTGACGTACGTGAAGCCCGTGCCCGCCGTCGAGCGGAGCTTGACGATCGGGCGCAGGTCGGTGCGGGTGGCCATCAGACCTTCTCTCCTCGTGCCTGGATCCTGGCGACCACGACCTCGATGCCGTCGCGGTCGATGGTCTTGATGCCCCGGGCGCTCACCCGCAGCGTGACGGTGCGGCCGAGCGAGGGCACCCAGTAGCGCTTCTTCTGGACGTTCGGGTCCCAGCGGCGCTTCGTCCGCACGTGCGAGTGCGAGATCGCGTGGCCGAACCCCGGGACCGTGCCGAGCACCTGGCAGCGGGCGGACATCGATACCTCCGTTGTGAGAACGGTTCTCATCAGGGCGCTACAGTGACAGACTTGAGAACTGTTCTCAAGTACCGTCATCCCCAACCCACCGGAGGTGCTCGTGATTCCCGACCGCCCGCACGCGCCCGCCACGCCCGCCGCACCGGCGCTGAGCGTGCTCGTCGCCGTCGACCCCGTGCTGCGCGACGCCGCCGCCGCCAGCCTGACCCTGGCGGCTCCCGACGTCGTCGTGGTGCGCCACGACCTGCTCCCGGACGACGGCGCGCTGCGCCGCGTCGTCGTCGACGCGACCGGCGTCCTGGAGGACGAGACGGTGGCGCTCGAGCACGCGTGCGTGTCGTGCAGCGTGCGCGAGGACGCCGTGCCGGCCCTCGCCCGTCTCGCCGACGACGGTCGCTGGGCCCACCTCGTGCTCGCCCTGCCCGTCACCGCCGAGCCGCTGCCCGTGGCGCGCGCCCTGGCGGCGCAGGCCCAGCCGGGCGGGGCGCTCGAGGCCCTCCGGCTCGCCGCGACGGTCGGCGTCGTCGACCTCGACGCCCTGGAGGCCGACCTCCTCGGCGACGACCTGGTCGACGAGCGCGGGCTCGCGCTCACCGACGACGACCAGCGGCCCGTCGGCGAGGCGCTGGCCGCGCAGCTCGAGCAGGTGGACGTGGTCGTGACGACCGGCGCCTCGGCCACGGGAGGCGGCCTCGTCGACCGGCTGCGCGCCGTCGACAGCGACCGCGTCGAGGGCCTCCACGACCTCGACCCCGTCGCGCTCTCCGCCCGATCGCACGCCCCCGCCGCGGCCGAGCGCCGCGCCCACCCGCTCGGCGCACGCGGCGCCCGCCGGCGCGCCAAGGACCCGCGCGACCGGAGCTGGAGCCTGCTGCTGCGCAGCGACCGCCCCTTCCACCCGGAGCGGCTACTGGCGCACGTCGAGGACCTCGGCACCGGGCCGGTGCGCAGCCGCGGCGTCTTCCACGTGCCGAACCGGCCCGACTCCGCGTGCCTGTGGGACGGCGCGGGCGGCGCCCTGTGCGTCGCGGACCTCGGCACCTGGGACGAGGTCGCGGCCGGGCACCCGCCCGTCACGCGCATCCTCGTGGTCGGGGCGGGCGAGCCGCGCGACGCCCGCGAGGTGCACGACCGCATCCTCGACGCCTTCGGCGAGGCCCTGGCCACCGGCGCCGAGGTGGCGGACGGCGGGCTGCGCTGGCTCGGTCGCGAGGACGTCCTGGCGCCCTGGCTGGGAACACGGACCGCCTGAGCGCTGTTCCTTCCCGCGCGGGCCACGTGCCGGTCCCCCCCCGCGACCGGAGCCCGGGGCCGTCATAGGCTCCTCGCGGACCCGCACCCACGACGGACGGGAGGCACCCGCATGGCCGCACGCGCGCTCGCCGAACGGCTGCGCACCGAGTCCGGGGCCGCGCTGCTGCTCGTGGGCGTGACGCTGCTGGCGCTCGTGTGGGCGAACTCGCCGCTGTCCGGCTGGTACGAGCACCTGTGGGAGCTGCCGATCCACGTCGACGTCGGCGACCTGCGCTTCGACATGGACCTGCACCACTGGGTCAACGACGGCCTCATGGTGCTGTTCTTCTTCGTCGTCGGCCTCGAGGTGCGCCAGGAGCTGGCGATCGGGTCGCTGCGGCAGCGCAGCTCGCGCCTCGTGCCGCTCGTGGCGGGCACGCTCGGGGTGATCGTGCCCGCGCTCGTCTTCCTCGCGGTCGCCGGCCACGCCGACCCGCACGGCTGGGGCGTCGTCGTCGGCACCGACACGGCGTTCCTGCTGGGCGTGCTCGCGCTGGTCGGGCCCGCGATGTCGAGCCAGCTGCGCGTCTTCCTGCTCACGCTGTCCGTGGTGGACGACTTCCTCGCCGTCGGCATCATCGGCGTCGTCTACTCCGAGGAGGTCCGCCTCGCGCCGCTCCTCGTCGCCGTCGCCGCGCTCGCCGTGCTGTGGCTGCTGGGCCGGATGCGCGAGTGGCGCAGCTCGCCGTACGTGCTCGTCGTCGTGGTGCTGTGGGGCGCGACCGTGCAGGCGGGCGTGCACCCGTCGATCGCGGGCATGCTCGCCGGGCTGCTCGTGCCCGCCGTCGCCACCCGGCGCGACGACGTGCTGCAGGCCAAGAGCCTGTTCCGCGACTACTGGCAGTCGCCCAGCGCCAGCGTGGCGCGCAACGCCCGCGTCGGGCTCGCCCGGTCCATCTCGGTCAACCACCGCCTCCACGACGTCCTCCGCGGGCCCGTCTCGCTCGTCGTCGTGCCGCTGTTCGCGCTGGCCAACGCGGGGATCGACCTCCGCGGCGGCGCGCTGGGCGCGGCGCTCGGGTCGGTGATCACGTGGGGGGTCGTGGCGGGCCTGGTCGTGGGCAAGCTCGTGGGGATCGGCCTCGGCACGTGGGGCGCGGTCCGCGCCGGGCTCGGGAGGCTGCCCGACGGCGTGGGCCCGGGCAGCGTGCTCGGCGGCGCGGCCCTGTCCGGCATCGGCTTCACCGTGTCGCTGCTGGTGGTGGACCTCGCGTTCGACGGCACGCCCGCGGGGCAGGCCGCGACCGTCGGCATCCTCATCGCGATGGTGCTGTCCACCTTGCTGGGGTGGACGATCTTCACCGTCGCCCGCGTGCGGTACGGCGAGGCGAGCGCGGACCTGCCGGTCACGCTGTCCCCCGCCGTCGACCCCGACCGCGACCACGCGAAGGGCGACGTCGACGCCGCGCACACGGTCGTCGAGTACCTCGACTTCGAGTGCCCGTTCTGCGCCCGCGCGACCGGGATGGGGGCCGAGCTGCGCGAGCACTTCGGCGACCGCGTGCGGTACGTCGTGCGGCACCTCCCGCTGCGGGACGTGCACCCGCACGCCTACCTCGCGGCCGTCGCCGCCGAGGCCGCGCACCGGCAGGGCCGGTTCTGGGAGATGCACGACGCGCTGTTCGCCCACCAGTCCCGGCTGGAGCCGGACGACCTGCGCGGCTACGCCGCCACGCTCGGCCTGGACCTCGAGCGGTTCGACGCCGACCTGACGGACGAGGCCCTGCACGCCCGGGTCCGCGCGGACGAGGCGAGCGCCGCGGCGTCCGGCGCCCGCGGCACGCCGACGTTCTTCCTCGACGGCGTCCGGCACCGCGGCCCCCACGACGCGCGCACGCTCATCGCGGCGCTCGAGGCGAACGAGGACGACCCGGCGCTGCGCCGCCGGTCGTGAGGCGGGTCAGGCGGGTCGGGTGAGGTCGAGCGCCCAGGTCTGGCCGACGAGGTCGTGCCCGAAGCTGTGGTGCGGCCGCTCGTCGACCAGCGCGAACCCGGCCGCCTGGTACAGGTGCCGGGCGGAGGCGAGCACGTCGTTGGTCCACAGCACGACCCGCTTGTAGCCGGCCTCCCGGGCGAAGCGCAGGCACTCCTCGACGAGGCGCCCGCCGACCCCGTGGCCGCGCGCCTCCGGCACCACGAGCAGGATGCGCAGCCGCGCGACGCGCTCCTCCTCGTCGGCGACGAGGAGGATGGAGCCGGCGCGGCGGCCGTCCACCTCCGCGATCCACGCGGCCTCGCGCGCCGGGTCGTGCGCGCCCGCGTAGTCGGCCACGATCCGGGCCACGAGCGCCTCGAACTCCGCGTCCCACCCGAACTGGCGGTGGTACACCTCGCCGTGAGCCTGCACGATCCACCCGAGGTCCCCCGGCCGGTCCGCGGGCCGGACGACGACGGCGTGCCGGACGGCTGTCCCGGTCATGGCCCCCTCCTTCCGTCAGGTCGGCGACCCCCCGGCCGCCGACTGAAACGACTGTTTCACTCGTCCGCTAGGGTAGCCCCCATGACGCGTCAGGCACCACCCCCCTCCCCCCGCCGCACCGAGCTGCTCGAGGCCGCGTACCGCTACGCGCTCGAGCACGGGCTGACGGACCTCTCGCTGCGGCCCCTCGCGGCCGCGGTCGGGTCGAGCCCGCGGGTGCTGATCCTGCTGTTCGGCAGCAAGGAGGGCCTGGTCCGGGCCGTGCTCGCCCGGGCTCGCGAGGACGAGACCGCGCTCCTGGACCACCGGGCCGACGAGCAGGGCCTCGCCGACGCGGGCCGGCACGTGTGGGAATGGCTGGCGGACCCGGAGCACCGCCCCCTGCTGCGGCTGTGGGCCGAGTCCTACACGCGATCCCTCGGAGCCGACGACGGGCCGTGGCACGGCTTCGCCCGCGGCACGGTGGACGACTGGCTCGCCCTGCTCGCCGCCCACCAGCCTGCGGGCGAGCGAGAGTCGGAGGCCGGCGCCCGCCGCCGCACGGCGGTCCTCGCCCTGTTGCGCGGCGCCCTGCTCGACCTGCTCGCCACCGACGACGTCGCGCGCGTCGACGCCGCCGTCCGGGCCCAGCTGGCGCTGCTCGACGACGCCTCCGCACGGCCGGTCGGTCCCGCCCGCGACGGGGCATGATGGACCGCATGGGATACCAGGAGCCGTCCGCGACGACCGACGCCGACCTGCCGTACCTGCGCCGGTGCGTGGACCTCGCGCGCGAGGCGCTCGACGACGGGGACGAGCCGTTCGGATCGCTGCTGGTCGACGCGGCCGGCGCCGTCGTGTTCGAGGACCGCAACCGCGTGAAGGACGGCGACCAGACCCGCCACCCCGAGCTCGAGATCGCCCGCTGGGCGGCCGCGCACCTCACCCCCGAGGAGCGGGCGGGCGCCACCGCGTACACGTCGGGCGAGCACTGCGCGATGTGCAGCGCGGCGCACGCCTGGGTGGGCCTCGGCCCCATCGTCTACGCCTCGAGCACCGCGCAGCTCACCGCGTGGCTGCAGGAGTGGGGCGTCGCGCCCGGCCCCGTGACCCCGCTGCCGGTGGGCGCCGTCGCGCCCGGCGTCCCCACCCGCGGGCCCGCCCCAGCCCTCGCCGACGAGGTGCGCGGCCTGCACGCCCGACTGCACGGCGTGCGCGACCCCGCCTGACGGTGTTTGCCTGGGGACCATGACCGACACCCCCGAGCCCACCCCGAGCCGCAGCCCCTGGACCTGGCGAGTGATCGTGCTCGCCGTCGTCCTGGTGGCCGCCGTCGTCGTCTGGCTGGCCGTGCGGGACGGCGGCGGCGACGGCGCGACCGCCGCGTCGCCGTTGCCCACCGCGACCGCGACCGCGACGGAGGACGCCTCCCCCGACCCGTCCTCCTCGCCCACGACGACGGGCGCCGCGGGCTGCGCCGAGACCGACGACGGCACCCCGGAGGGCGCGGACACGCACGAGGTCGTCGACGTGGACGGCGACGGCGAGCCCGACACCGCGTGGCTCACCGGCGGCGCCGAGCGCCGGTTCGGGATCACGACGGCGTCAGGCGCCACGTTCTCGGCCGCGATCGACTCGGCGAGCCCGCAGCGCGCGTCCGCCGTCGTCAACGTCGTGGCGGCCGGGGACAGCACCGCCCCGATCGCCCTCGTCGACACGGGCCGCGAGGTGCTGCTCTTCTCCGCCGCCGACTGCGACCTCGCCGCGACGCAGAACCTCGCCGGCGCGCCCTACACGTTCGACAAGGGCTTCACCGGCCAGGGCACGGGAGTCGGGTGCACCGCGGTCGACGGCGCGCTGCACCTCGCGGGCCTGAACGCGACGTCCGCCGAGGGCAGCTCGTTCACCGTCACCCGCACCTTCGTGGACCTGGACGACGCCGCGCTGAACGCGTCGAACGGCGACGAGGCGACCGTCGCGGACGACGCCGGGCCTGACGACCCCGTCGTCGTCACGGCGCAGGAGACCAGCTGCGGCGAGGCGGTCGTGGGTGAGGACGGGCCGGTGGAGCCGGAGTCCTGAGCCGTCGAGCACCGACCCCTTGCATCGCGCATCGACGTCGATCAATATGAGGGCATGCCCGCCCTCCCCGACGACCGCGCCCGGCCGTCCGCCCTGTTCGTCTGCGTGCACAACGCCGGCCGCTCCCAGATGGCCGCGGGCTTCCTGCGCGCCCTGTCCGGCGGCGCGGTCGAGGTGCGCTCCGCGGGGTCGATGCCCGCCGACCGCATCAACCCCGTCGCCGTCGAGGCCATGGCCGAGTCCGGCATCGACCTCACCGCCGAGCAGCCCAAGGTGCTCACGACCGAGGCCGTGCAGGCGTCGGACGTCGTCATCACGATGGGCTGCGGCGACGCCTGCCCGATCTTCCCCGGCAAGCGGTACGAGGACTGGCAGCTCGACGACCCCGCCGGCCAGGGCATCGAGGCCGTGCGTCCCATCCGCGACGAGATCCGGCGCCGGGTGCTCGCGCTGCTCGCGTCCCTCGGCGTCGACCCGGTCGCCCACTGACCCGTCCGACACACCCTTCCACCAAGCGATCC
>NZ_JBHXAW010000102.1:0-13528 GCF_042726645.1 Isoptericola sp. NPDC060257 | reverse complement strand
CAGCCTGCACAACCCGTCCGCCGTGGTGGGCGTCCTCGCCGCCGCCGCGAGCCGTGCGGGCGGGTGGGCGTCGCTGCGGCCGGCGGACGCGCCCTGGCCGTCGCGCCGGGGCGCCTGAGCGGCCGGTAGGCTCCACAGGCGTGCGTGACGCCCCTGAACCCGCTCCCGACGTGCCCGCGGGCGCACCCGCGGTGCGGGTCCTCGGCCCGGTCCGGGTCGCGGGTCCGGACGGCGCCGAGCGCGCTCCCCGCGGGGCTCGCGCCGCGGCGCTGGTCGCGCTCCTGGCGCTCGCGGGGCCCCGGGGCGTCTCCTCCGGCGGCCTCGTCGACCGGCTGTGGCAGGAGTCGCTGCCCGGCGACCCGCGGGCCGCGCTCCAGAACCTGGTCTCCCGGCTGCGGGCGGTCGCCGGCCGCGGTGTCGTGCGCGCGACGGAGACCGGCTACGCCCTGGGCGTCGCCTCCGACCTGGACCGGGTGCGCGACGGGCTGACCCGGGCGCGCCGCGAGGTCGTCTCGGGCGACCCGGCCGCCGCCCAGGCGACCGCGGAGGACGCCCTGTGCCTGTGGGCGGGCACACCCGGCGGAGACCTCGAGGGCGGCGAGTTCGCCGACGTCGCGCGCGAGCTCGCGACCGTCGCGCAGCGGTGGCGCGACGAGCTGCGGCTGGTGCGCCGCGACGCGGCAGAGGCCGCCGGCCAGCACGCGGTCGTCGCCGAGGTCGCCGGCGCGGACGTCGCCGCGGACCCCACGGACGAGGACGCCGCCCGCGCGCTCATGGGCGCCCTGGGCGGGCTCGGCCGGCCTGCGGAGGCGCTGCGCGTCTTCACCCGCCTGCGGTCGGTCCTGGTGCGCGAGCTGGGCAGCGAGCCCGGACCCGCCACCGTCGCGCTCTACGAACGGCTCGCCGCGGACGTCGCCGCGGAGGGCACGCCGACGCCGACGACGCCGACGCCGACCCCGGCCCCGGCCCCGCCGTCGCCCGCGCCGACCGGTACGGGAGCAGCCGAGACCCCGGGTAGGGCGGTGGCCGGGACGGCCCGCGGCCTCCGGCGCTACCCGACGCCGCTGCTGGGCCGGGAGGCCGACGTCGCCGCCGTGCGCGACGCCCTCGGGACGGCCCGGCTCGTCACCGTCCTGGGGCCGGGCGGGCTGGGCAAGACGCGGCTCGCGCAGGAGGTGGCGCGCCGCGCGGTCGCCGGCACCGGCCTCGTGGTCGTCGTCGAGCTGGTCGGCGTGCGCGCCGACGACGACGTCGTCCTGGCGCTCGCCGACGCGCTGGGCGTGGCACCCGGCTCGACCACCCTGCGCCTGGCCGACCGGCTCCAGGCCGGCGACCTGGCGAGCCAGGTCGCCGCACGGCTGCGCGACGCCGACGCGCTCGTCGTGCTGGACAACTGCGAGCACGTCGTCGAGGGAGCCGCCCGCTGGGCCGGCGCGCTGCTGGACGTCTCGCCGCGGCTGCGGGTGCTGGCCACCAGCCGGACGCCGCTGCTGCTGGAGGAGGAGTCGACGTACGCGCCCGCGCCTCTCGGCGCCGACCCGGACGAGGAGGACGGCGGCCCCGCGGTGCGCCTGTTCGTCGAGCGGGCCCGCGCGGTGCGTCCCGACGCCCTGCTGGACCGCGCGGCCGTCGCGCGCCTCTGCGACCGCCTGGACGGGCTCCCGCTGGCCATCGAGCTGGCGGCCGCGCGCGTGCGGACCCTCAGCGTCGCCGAGGTCGAGGCGCGGCTCGACGAGCGGTTCGCCCTGCTCCGCGTGCGCGACCGCTCGGTGCCCGACCGGCACCGCACGCTCGAGGCCGTGCTCGACTGGAGCTGGAACCTGCTCACGCCCGGGCAGCAGGCGCTGTGGCGGCGTGCCGCGACGCTGCCCGACGGGTTCTCGGCGGAGGCGGCGCGCGCCCTGCTGCCCGACGTGCCCGGGTGGCAGGTGGACGACGACGTCACGACGCTGGAGCTGCAGTCCCTCGTGCGCGTCGAGGAGGCCGACGGAGCGACCCGGTACCGGATGGTCGAGACCGTGCGGGAGTTCGGGCTGCTGCGGCTCGCCGCGGCCGGGGAGGTGGCGGCCGCCGAGGCGGCCGTGCTCGCGTGGTCGCTGACGGTCTCCCGGCGGTGCGCCTCGCGGCTGCTGAGCCCGCGTCAGCGCGACGCGGTCGTGGAGCTCGGCCGGGAGCAGGAGAACCTGCTGTTCGCGGTGCGGCGCGCGATGGACCTGGGCCGGCCCGACGCCGTGGTGCACGGCTTCGTCGCGCTGCTCGGGAGCTGGGCGGTGCGCGGCGCCGAGGAGCGGGTCGTCGGCCTGCTGCCGGGCGTGCTGCACGCTCTCGAGGGGTGGCCGGTGCCCGAGGAGCACGCGGACGCCACCGCCATCGCGCTCGAGGCGATCGCCGCGGCCTCGGTCTTCGGGGTGCCGGGGACGGCGGCCCGCCCGCTGGGGCGGCTGCGTCGCCTCCTGCGCTCCAGCCGGGCCGTCGGCTCCCGCACGCGCGAGCTCGCCGACCTCGTCCTGGCGCGGACCCCCGAGGAGTCGCTCGGCGTGCTCGCCCGGCTGCAGGCGTCCGAGGACGGGTACACGGCGCTGATCGGCCACATGTTCGAGGCCCAGCAGCGGGAGAACGACGGCGAGATCGCGCGCGCCGTGGAGCTGGCCCGGGCCGCGCACGAGGTGGCGCGCGGGATCGACGACGCCGCTGCCTCGGCCATGACGGCGATGGTCCTCGCCTCGTTCCTGACGGAGCGCGGCGAGGCCGAGGAGGGGGCTCGCTGGGTCGCCGCCGCGAAGGACGGCGTCGCGGCGATCGGCGCCGAGGAGATGCAGTGGCAGGTGCGGTGGATCGAGCTGGGCACCGCCCTCTCCCTGGACCGTCTCGAGGTCGCCGAGGCCGTCGTCGAGTCCATGGTCCCTGCCGCCGAGGGCGGCCACGACGGCCGGGAGGCGCAGGCGCGCGGCGTCGTCGAGCTGGGGCGTGGCGAGCTGGCGTGGGCGCGCGGCGACCGCGGCGAGGCGCTCGCCCGCCTCGCGCGGGCGCTGGAGACGTTCGGAACCGGCCAGCCGCAGGGCGACGCAGCGCCGTGGTTCCTGCTGCTCGCGTCGGCCACCCTCGTGCGCCGGGTGCAGGCGGGGGTCGACGACGGCGGTCTCGTGCGCCGGATCGTCGACGTGGGGAGGCGCCTGCGGGGCGACGGGCGCGGGTTCGTCGACCGGCCGGTGCTCGCGACGTCGTCGGTGGGCGTCGCCTGCTGGGCCTGCCTCGGCGGTGCGTCGTCGGTCGGCACCGCCGAGGACCACGACGGCCGCGCCGCCGACGGCGCGGAGCTGCTGGCGCTCGCGGGCCGCCTGGGCGCGCGCCAGGACCTGCCCGCCCTGCGGCTCGACCGCCTGCGGGCGGAGGTGGCCGACGCCCTCGGCGAGCGCGGGGCGGAGATCGTCCGCGCGGGCGGGCGGCGGGCGGACGCCCTCGACCGCGACGACCTGGTGGCGCGCGCGGACGAGCTCCTGGTCCGTCTCGCGGCGGAGACGGACCAGGCGCCCGGGCCGGACGGGCCTGGTCAGGCCTTCTTCATGTAGCTCCGCACGGCGAGCGGGGCGAAGACGGCCACGACGACGGCGCAGCTCAGCAGCGCGATGCCGACCTGACCGGTCACGCTGCCGGTGCTGGCGAGGTCGCGGACCGCGGTCACGAGGTGCGACACCGGGTTCACGTTGACGAAGCCCTGCAGCCAGCCGGGCATCGTGTCCACGGGGACGAACGCGTTGGACAGGAACGTCAGCGGGAAGAGCACCAGGAACGAGATGCCCTGCACCGACGACGCGGACCGGCCGATGACGCCGAAGAACGCGAAGATCCAGCTGAGGGACCAGGCGCACACGATGACGAGCAGGCCGGCGAGCAGCACGCCGCCGACGCCGCCGCCCGGGCGCCAGCCCATGACCAGGCCCATCACGATCGTGAGCGTCGTCGCGATGAGGTAGCGGACGAGGTCCGCGACCAGGGCCCCGGCGAGCGGGGCGATGCGGGCGATGGGCAACGACTTGAACCGGTCGAACACGCCCTTGTCCATGTCCTCGCGCAGCTGGGTGCCGGTGACGGCGGAGGCCGTGATGACGGTCTGCACGAGGATGCCGGGGATGATGACCGGCAGGTAGGCCGCGATGCTGCCGGAGATCGCCCCGCCGAAGATGTACGTGAACATCAGCGTGAAGATGATCGGCTGCACCGTGACGTCGATGAGCTGCTCCGGCGTCCGGCGGATCTTGATGAGGCCGCGGCGCGCCATGGCCAGGGAGTCGGAGACGGTCTGCCCGGCGGTCACGCGGTTGCGCAGGGTGCGCTCGGCGCCGGGGACGATGCGTCCCCCGGGCGCCACGGGCGCGGCGGCGGTGGTGAGGGTGGTCATGCGGAGATCTCCTCGAGCTCGGGGGAGCCGGCGGCTCGGTCGGTCGTGGACTGGTCGGTGGCGTCGTGGCCGGTCAGCGTCAGGAACACCTCGTCGAGGGTCGGCTTGTCCATCGACAGCCCGTCGAGGTCGACGCCGGCGCCGCGCAGGCGGACCAGCAGGTCGGTGACGCGGGCCGGGTCGGCGACGGGCACGGTGAGACGGCGCGCCTCGGGGGAGACCGTCGCGGCGACACCGAGCACGTCCTGCACGGCCGCCTGGGCGGCCGGGGCGTCGTCGGGCCGCACGAGGGCGAGCTGCAGCGACTGCTGGCCGACCGACGACTTGAGCTCGTCCCCGGTGCCCTCGGCGACCACGCGGCCGCGGTCGATCACGGCGATGCGGTCGGCGAGCTGGTCGGCCTCGTCGAGGTACTGCGTGGTGAGCAGCACGGTCGAGCCCGTCGCGACGAGGCGGCGGATGGTCTCCCACATCTGGGCGCGGGTGCGCGGGTCGAGGCCGGTGGTCGGCTCGTCCAGGAAGAGGAGCGGGGGCTGGGCGATGAGGCTCGCCGCCAGGTCGAGCCGGCGCCGCATGCCGCCGGAGAAGTTCTTCAGCGGGCGCGCGGCGGCGTCGGTGAGGCTGAACTCCTCGAGCAGGTCGCGGGTGCGTCGCGTCGCGGCGGACCCCTTGAGCCCGTTGAGCCGGCAGAACAGCAGGAGGTTCTCGGTGGCGCTGAGCGTCTCGTCGACGGACGCGTACTGCCCCGTGACTCCGATGAGCTGGCGCACGACGAACGGCTCGCGCGACACGTCGTGGCCGAAGACGGACGCCCGGCCGGCGTCGGGCCGCAGGAGCGTCGCGAGCATGCGGATCGTGGTGGTCTTCCCGGCGCCGTTCGGGCCGAGGACCCCGTAGACCGTGCCGGTGGCGACCTCGAGGTCGACCCCGTCCACGGCGCGGTTGTCGCCGAAGGTCTTGACGAGGCCCTCGGCCTCGATCGCGGTGGTGGTCATGGCACCACCGTGCGCGGTGCCGCTCCCAACGCGCTGTCACGGCGCTGTCACGCGCTCGCCTCGGCTGTCACGCGCCCGTCCGCCCGCGGCTACGGCGCCTCCCAGGGGAGGGCGGCCACCCCGCGCCGGATCGCCTCCACCCGCGCGGTCGCGTCCGGGAGGTCCCTCCCGTCGACGGACGCGACGGCGACGATGCCGATGGAGTTGACGAGGAACGCCCCGGAGGCGCTGCGCAGGTCGTCGAGGTGCACGGGACCGGTCCGGGTCGGCGTCGTCTCCGCGACCAGCGCGAGGCCGGTGCCGCGCAGGTGCGGGGCGTCGGGCCACAGCACGTCGCCGTCGGGCCCGAGCACGCCGACGTTCGCGATGGTCGACTCCGCGACGGCGCCGTCCGGGCCGACGAGCAGCGCGTCGTCGTACCCTTCGCGCCCGACCTGCCGCGCCCACTGCGCCTGCGCGAAGCCGCCCAGGTGCTTGAGGTGCGCGAACGGGCGCAGGTACGGCACGGAGCGCAGGCGCTGCGGACGGGTCGGGGGGAGGCGAGGCTCGCCCACCTGGACGGCGACGCGCTCGGGGTCGCGCAGCACGACGCGGACCGAGGCGTCGTCCTGACCGGCGAGCGCGTGCCGGAGGAGCCTGCGGACGCGGTCGCCGTCGAGCGGCAGACCGAAGATCTCGCGGTGCGCGGCGTCGAGCCGGGTCAGGTGGTGGCCCAGGCCCTGGACCCCGCCGCCGCGCACCTGCATCGCGGTGAAGTGGCCGTCCGTGGACGCGACCTGCTCGGCCGTCGCGGGGCGGCCGTCGACCTCGATGCGCACGCCTGCACCGTAGCGCGGCGGGGGCCCGGAGGCGGCGTCAGGCGCGGGTGCGCAGCTTCAGGACGGCGTTCGCGGTGGCCCAGGCGAGGCAGCCGGCGCCCACCAGGTGCACGCCGACGAGGATCTCGGGCAGGCCGGTGAAGTACTGCACGTAGCCGACGAGGCCCTGCGACAGCGTGACCGCGAGCAGCACCCACGCGCCCTTGCGCGCGGCCGCGACCCGCGGGCCGGCCGGCCGCCGGTGCAGCAGCACCAGGAGCACGACGAGGGTGATGAGGAACAGCCACACGGACTCGGAGTGCGCCCGCGTCATGGTCAGCGGGTCGAGCGCCAGCCGGTAGCCGACCTCCGTGTCGCCCGAGTGCGGGCCGGAGCCCGTGACGAGCACGCCCAGCGTCACCACCGGGATCAGCAGCAGGCCGAGCAGGGCGCCGGTCGTCGCGACGCCGCGGCCCGCGACGCGCTGCGGGGGCCCGTCGCCCTCGCCGTGCCGGTGCAGCAGGTACGCGCTGAACCACACGAGGGCGACCGAGACGCCGAAGTGGAGGGAGACCCAGCCGGGGTGCAGGTGCAGCAGCACCACGATGCCTCCGATGACCGCCTGGGTGAGCACGCCCGCCAGGGGCACGATGCCCAGGGCCCGGTACGACTCGGTCCGGCGCCGGTCGGTCCACACCAGGACCAGCACCATGACGCCGATGACGCTCAGCACGCCCGTCATGGTCCGGTTGCCGAACTCGACGAACGAGTGGATCGAGGACGCCTCGTGGAACACCGGCGTGAAGTGCCCCGGCTCGCACATCGGCCAGGTGGAGCAGCCGAGCCCGGAGTCGGTGAGCCGCACCGCGCCGCCCGTGCCGATGACGAGGATCTGCCCGATGACGTTCGCCAGGAGCACGCCGCGGGTCCAGGGCCGGAACCGGGCGAGGCGGTCGGGGCGGTCGGTCCGGTCGGGCGTGGCGCCGGCACCCGCCTCGGGGGCGGGCGCGGCGGGGCTCGGCGAGGTCACGGGTCCACGCTATCCCTCGGTCCGGGCCGTTCGGGCGGCGACGGCCGCCCCACGGTGTGACGTTGGCCCGGTCGTGTCAGCGCCCGGTCACTGCCAGCGGAAGAAGCGGGCCGCGGCCCACCCGAGCAGCGCGGTCCAGGCGGCGAGCACCACGAGCGCGAGCGCGGGTACGCCGGTGCCGAGCAGCGCGCCCCGCATCGCCTCGCCGAGCGCGCCGGACGGCAGGAACGTCGCGAGCTGTTCGAGGGGGCCGGGCAGCTGGCCCGGCGGCACCAGCAGGCCGCCGCCCACGACGAGCAGCACGAGGACGAGGTTCGCGAGAGCGAGCACGCCCTCGGCGCGCAGCGTGCCCGCGAGCAGGAGCGCCAGCGCGGTGAAGCAGGCCGTGCCGAGCAGACCGACGCCGACGGCCGCGAGGATCCCGCCCGCCGCGGGGTGCCACCCCAGCGCGAGGGCGACCGCCCCGATGACGACGACCTGCACGACCTCGACGGCCAGGACGCCGAGCAGCTTGCCGGCGAGCAGCCCGCCCCGCCCGAGCGGCGTCGTCGCCAGGAGGCGCAGCACGCCGTTGCGGCGGTCGAACGCCGTGGCGATGGCCTGCGAGGTGAACGCCGTCGAGACGCAGGCGAGCGCGAGCACGCCCGGCGTCACGAAGTCGATCCGGTCCAGGCCGCCGGTGTCGATCTCGACGACGCTGGTGCGCGTCAGGCCGAGGAGCACCATGACCGGCAGCACGATCGTGACGAGGAGCTGCTCGCCGTTGCGCAGCACGGCCCGCGTCTCGAACCCGGTCTGGGACAGCACGCGGCGCCACGCGGGGGCGGCGGCACCGCGCCCGCTCGTGCCGCTGGTCGGGTGCGGGGTGGTGGTGGTCATCGCAGGTGCCGTCCCGTCAGGTCGAGGAAGACGTCCTCCAGCGTGCGCCGGCCCACGGTGAGGCGGCTCGCGAGGACGTCGTGGTCGGCGAGCCAGGCCGTGAGGACGGCCAGGGTGCGCGGCCCGGCGGGGCCGGCGACCACGTACGAACCGGGTTGCGGCTCGCTGACCGCCCAGGGTCCGCGCTCGCCGGCGGCGTCGAGGGCAGCCGCGACGGCGGCGGGGTCGAGGCCCGCGGCGGCGTCGAAGCGCAGGGTGCGGTCGTCCTGGGCGTCGGGGGAGAGGAGCTCGGGCACGGAGCCGCTGGCGATGAGGCGGCCGTGGTCGACGACGTGCACGCGGTCGGCGAGGTCCTCGGCCTCGTCCATGAGGTGCGTCGTGAGCACGACGGCGGTGCCCTCGTCGCGCAGCTCGCGCACGAGGTCCCACACGGCGTGGCGGCTCTGCGGGTCCATGCCCGCGCTCGGCTCGTCGAGGAACACCACCTCGGGCCGCCCGACGACCGCCGCCGCGAGGGACAGCCGCTGGCGCTGCCCGCCGGACAGCCGCCGCACCGTGGTGCGGGCGAACGACCCGAGGCCCAGGCGCTCGCCGAGCTCGCCCAGGTCCCGCGGCGCCGCGTACATGGAGGCGACGTGGTGCAGGACCTCGCCGGCGCGGGCGCCCGTGGGCAGCCCGCCGTCCTGCAGCATGACGCCGACGCGGGGGCGCAGCGCGCTGGCGTCGGCCACGGGGTCGAGGCCGAGGACGCGCACCGTGCCGCCGTCGGGGGAGCGCAGGCCCTCGCAGCACTCGATGGTGGTGGTCTTGCCCGCGCCGTTCGGCCCGAGCACGGCCGTCACCGCCCCGGCGTCGGCGACGAGGTCCAGACCTGCGACGACGTCGCGCCCGTCGTAGCGTTTGACCAGGCCCCGCACGCGGACGGCGGCCCCGGCAGCGGGATCGACGGAGCCGGCGCGCGGGTCCTCGGCAGAGTGCGCGGACGGCGTGGCGCCGTCCGCGCCCGATGGCGCGATCGAGGTGGGCACCGGAAGATTCTACGGACGTCGCCCGGCCGGGCGGCGCAGGCTCGTACGACCGAGGAGCTCGACGGACATGACCTTCTACGCGTTCACGCCGCCGCAGGACGTCGCAGCCCTGGCGCGGCGGCTCTGGTACTGGCCGGTCGTGCGTGGTGTGCTCGCCCTGCTCTTCGGGCTCCTGGCGATCTTCCTGCCCGACAAGACGCCGACGCTGCTCGTCCAGGTGTTCGGGGTGTTCGTGCTGGTCGACGGCCTGGTGAGCATCGTCGACGGGATCCGGCGGCGCGGCACCTCGGCGGGCTCGGTGAACACGGGCGTCGGGATCGTCGCGCTGGTGCTCGGCGCCCTGCTGCTGCTCCTGCCGAAGGTGTTCCTCGGCGTCGTCCTCATCCTCGTGGCCGTCTGGGCACTGATCTTCGGCCTCCTGCAGCTGTTCGTCGTCCCGGCCATGCGCCGGCGCGGCGGCGCGTCGTGGGTGTGGAACCTGCTCGCGGGCCTGCTGCTGCTGGCGCTCGCGGTGGTCTGCTTCGTCAACCCGGCCGACGCGATCGTGGGCCTGTCCATCGTGATCGGCGTGTTCGCGGTGATCATCGGGATCGTGATGATCGCCCTCGGGTTCAAGCTGCGCCAGCTCGGGCAGCAGGCGTCCGGCGGGGGCGCGGGCGGCCGCCCGGGCGAGGTCATCGAGGGCCGCATCGTCACCGACGAGTGACGTTCGCGACACCGGGGCCCTCGAGGGGGCCCTGTGAGGCTTGCCTTGCTTGACATCCTGGATTACGCAACAAGGATGTTCCCTATATCGACGTCGTCGCCGGGGGTGAGGTTTGCCCCCGGTGGTCCACGAGCCGCACGGGGGTGAGCGCATGCCGACCAGCACGACCGACCGCACGGCCGCACGCGTCGACCCCCGCCTGCTCGACGGCGCGCCCGAGGCCGACGGCACCACCCGCCGCCGCGTCCTGGAGCTCGTCGCCGGCGAGGGTCCCGTGACGGCGGGGGAGCTCGCCGACCGGCTCGGCCTCACCTCCGCCGCCGTCCGCCGGCACCTCGCCTGCCTCGAGGAGGACGGCACGATCGCGGTGCACGAGGCCGGTCCGTCGTCGGGCCGCCGGGGCCGCCCCGCCCGCCGCTACGTCGTCAGCGCTCGCGGGCAGTCGGACCTCGCGGGCGGTTACTCCGAGCTCGCGGCCCAGGTGATGCGCTACCTGCGCGAGACCGGCGGGACGGACGCCGTGGCGCGGTTCGCCGCCGACCGGTACGACGCCGTCGTCACGCGGTACGCGCCCCGCCTCACCGCCACCGACCCGCAGGAGCGCGCGGCCCAGCTCGCCGACCTGCTGTCGGCCGACGGCTACGCCGCCTCGGTCCGCCCGGTGAGCGGACCGCTGCTGCCCACCGTCCAGCTGTGCCAGGGGCACTGCCCGGTGCAGCACGTCGCCGAGGAGTTCACCGAGCTGTGCGAGGCCGAGGCCCGCGCGTTCTCCGAGCTGCTCGGCACGCACGTCCAGCGCCTCGCCACGATCGCGGGAGGCGCGCACGCGTGCGTCACGAACGTCCCGATCGTCTCCACCCCGACGTCCCCCCAGAACCTCCCCACCCCGGCCCACCGCACCCGCGGCACGCAGGAAGGAACACGATGAGCGCTCCCACCCAGGACGCCGCCCAGGCGGCTTCGGCGCAGGGCACCGAGAAGCGGTCCGATGACGAGATCATCGACTCGATCGGTGCGTACGAGTACGGCTGGCGCGACAGCGACGCCGCGGGCGAGGCCGCGCAGCGCGGTCTGAACGAGGACGTCGTCAAGAACATCTCCGAGCTCAAGAACGAGCCCGAGTGGATGCGCAAGGCGCGCCTCAAGGCGCTGCGCCTCTTCGACAAGAAGCCGATGCCGAACTGGGGCGCCGACCTCACCGGGATCGACTTCGACCGGATCAAGTACTTCGTGCGCTCCACGGAGAAGCAGGCCGCCAGCTGGGAGGACCTGCCCGAGGACATCCGCGCCACCTACGACCGGCTCGGCATCCCCGAGGCGGAGAAGCAGCGCCTCGTGGCCGGCGTCGCCGCGCAGTACGAGTCCGAGGTCGTGTACCACCAGATCCGCGAGGACCTCGAGGCCCAGGGCGTCATCTTCGTCGACACCGACACCGGCCTGCGCGACTACCCGGAGCTGTTCCAGGAGTACTTCGGCACGGTCATCCCGGCGGGCGACAACAAGTTCGCCGCGCTGAACTCGGCCGTGTGGTCGGGCGGCTCGTTCGTCTACGTGCCGCCGGGCGTGCACGTGGAGATCCCGCTGCAGGCCTACTTCCGCATCAACACGGAGAACATGGGCCAGTTCGAGCGGACGCTGATCATCGCGGACGAGGGCTCCTACGTGCACTACGTCGAGGGCTGCACCGCGCCGATCTACTCGAGCGACTCGCTGCACTCCGCGGTCGTCGAGATCGTCGTGAAGAAGAACGCCCGCGTGCGCTACACGACCATCCAGAACTGGTCGAACAACGTGTACAACCTGGTGACCAAGCGCGCCACGGCCGCCGAGGGCGCCACCATGGAGTGGGTCGACGGCAACATCGGCTCCAAGGTCACGATGAAGTACCCGGCGATCTACCTGCTGGGCGAGCACGCCCGCGGCGAGACGCTGTCCATCGCCTTCGCGGGCGAGGGCCAGCACCAGGACGCCGGCTGCAAGATGGTGCACGCCGCGCCGCGCACGTCGTCGTCGATCGTGTCGAAGTCCGTCGCCCGCGGCGGCGGCCGCACCTCGTACCGCGGCCTGGTGCAGGTGCTCGAGGGCGCCAAGCACTCCGCGTCGACCGTGCTGTGCGACGCGCTGCTCGTCGACCAGATCTCCCGGTCCGACACCTACCCGTACGTCGACGTCCGCGAGGACGACGTGTCCATGGGGCACGAGGCGACGGTCTCGCGGGTGAGCGAGGACCAGCTGTTCTACCTCATGTCCCGAGGCATGGAGGAGACCGAGGCGATGGCCATGATCGTGCGCGGGTTCGTCGAGCCCATCGCGCGCGAGCTGCCCATGGAGTACGCGCTCGAGCTCAACCGCCTCATCGAGCTGCAGATGGAAGGGTCCGTCGGCTGATGGCCATCACTACCGATCACTCCCGCGCCGTGGCCGACGGCGCCCACTCCCACGGCGTCGTGCCGGCGGGCTCGCGCGCCGAGCGCAAGACGTCGTTCGACCTCGCCGACATCCCCGTGCCCACCGGGCGCGAGGAGGAGTGGCGCTTCTCGCCGGTGGCGCGGCTCCAGCCGCTGTTCGGCGAGGAGCACGGCGCCGGCGGCGTGCTGACGACCGTCGTCGAGGCCCCCGAGGCCAAGGTCGAGATCGTCGGCAAGGACGACCCGCGCCTGGGCACGACCGGCAAGCCGGGCGACCGCACCGCGGTGACCGCGTGGAACGCGGCCGCCGAGGCGACCGTCGTCACGCTCCCCGCCGAGGCCGTCGCCACCGACGTCACCTCCGTGCGCGTCGAGGGCGCGACGAAGGACCTCACGGCGCAGCACCTGCTGGTGCACGCCGAGCACCACGCCGAGGGCGTCGTCGTCATCGACCACCGCGGCGACGCGACCCTCAACCAGACGGTCGAGATCGTCGTCGACGAGGGCGCGCACCTCACCGTCGTCAGCGTCCAGGACTGGGCCGACGGCGCCGTGCACGCCTCCAGCCACCGGGCCCGCATCGGCCGCGACGCCAAGCTCAAGCACGTCGTCGTGACCTTCGGCGGCGACGTCGTGCGCCTCACGCCGGACGCGACGTTCACGGGCGAGGGCGGCGAGGTCGAGATGGTCGGCCTGTACTTCGCGGACGCGGACCAGCACCAGGAGCACCGCCTCTTCGTGGACCACGCCGTGCCGCGCTGCAAGTCGCGCGTCACGTACAAGGGCGCCCTGCAGGGCGCCGGCGCGCACGTGGTGTGGGTCGGGGACGTGCTCATCCAGGCCGAGGCCGAGGGCACCGACACCTACGAGCTCAACCGCAACCTGGTCCTCACCGACGGCGCCCGCGCCGACTCGGTGCCGAACCTGGAGATCGAGACGGGCGAGATCGAGGGCGCGGGGCACGCGTCGGCGACCGGCCGCTTCGACGACGAGCAGCTCTTCTACCTCATGGCCCGCGGCATCCCCGAGGTCGACGCCCGTCGGCTCGTGGTGCGCGGCTTCTTCGCCGAGCTGATCGACGAGATCGGCGTCCCGTCGGTCGAGGAGCGCCTGCTCGCGTCGATCGAGGCGGAGCTGGAGAAGTCGATGAGCGCCATCACCGGCGTCGCGGAGTGACGCGGCGATGACCTCTCAGCTGGCCTGCATGGCCGACGACCTCGCCCCCGAGGAGGCCATGCTCGTGGAGCTCGACGGCGCGGACGGGGCCCCGGTCCCGGTCGCCGTCG
>NZ_JBHXAW010000101.1:0-13537 GCF_042726645.1 Isoptericola sp. NPDC060257 | reverse complement strand
CCGTTATCGGGTCGCATGGCACCGCATAACGGTGTCAACCGCCTGTTCGGCGAGGGCCTGGACGGGGTCGTGGACGCGCACGTGCACCTGTGGGACACGGCGGCCATGCGGGTCTCGTGGTTCCGGGACGGCCTGGGCCTGCCCGCGCGGGTCGGGCCCGACGACCTGGCCCGCGCCGTCGCGACGTCGCCCGTGCCCGTGCGCGCCGCGGTGGCCGTGCAGGCCGCGGATACGGAGGGCGAGGCGCGCTGGCTCGCGCGGCAGGCCTCCGCGCACGGGCCGCTGCCCGGACCGGTCGTGCTCCAGTACGACGCCCGCCCCGACGACCCGCACGCCTGGGCCGGGATGGCGCAGGCGCCGATCGACGACGGCGTCCCCGTCGCGGGCCAGCGGCTCGCCGTCCCGGGCGGCGCGGCGGACCTGTCCGACGTCGCGGGCCTCGACGCGCTGTGCGAGGGCCTCGCGGCGTCGGGCCGCGTGCTCGAGACGCTCGTGCGACCGGAGCAGCTGTCCGCCGTCGCCGCCCTCGCCGGGCGGCACCCGGACCTCGACGTCGTCGTCTGCCACCTGGGCCTCGGCGCGGGCGACCCCGACGCGTCGTGGCGCGACGCCCTCGCCGCCGTCGCCACCCGCCCCCGCGCGCACGCGAAGCTGTCGGGCCTCCACACCACGGCTCCCGACGACGCCCGGCGCACGGCCGCGGCCGCCCGCGCCGCCGTCGACCTGCTCGGCCCGGAGCGGCTGCTGTTCGGCAGCGACTGGCCGATGTCCGCGCGCGTCGCCCCCTACGCGGGGGTCGTCGGGCGCACGGCCGCCGCCCTCCCCCCGCTCGACGACGCCGCGGCGACGGACGTCTGGTCCGGCACGGCGACCCGGCTCTACGGCACGGGCCTCGCCTGAGGCCGCCAGGATTTCACCCGCCGCCAGGCCCTCGGGCGCGGCTGGCGACCGGCCACCGTCCCTAGACTTCGCGCGACTCCCGGCGGACGAAAGGGCCCTCCCATGCACGTAAGGCACCTCACGAGGACGTTCTGGGCCGCCCTCGTCTGCGCGGCGCTCCTCGTCTCGGGGGGTGCGGCCGGCGCGACCACCACGGAGCCGGACGGGGACGCGGCGGAATGCCCGCTCGTCCTGAACCCGTCGGCCCAGGGCATCGGGCGAAAGGCGGCGGTACAGGTCAGCGTCACGTCGTGCGGGCAGCCGCTAGGTCCCGACGCCGGAACCGTCCTGTTCTCCGTTGACGGCGGGCCGTTCACGGAGGCCGCCGCCTACTGGACCGTGGCCGGCCACTGGTCCGGGGGGAAGAGTTTCGCCGCGGTCGAAGGCGTGCACACGCTGACCGCCGCGTTCCGGCCGACAGGCAGCGCGACGTACGCCGCGACGGCGAGCAAGGAGTTCACCTCGCGGTACGCGGTGACGTCGTTCGGGCCGCTCACCGTCGCCCACTGGAGCGAGGACCCGTCGCGGGTCACGATCTCGGGTCAGCTCAAGACGGAGGCGCCGTCGACCTCGGCGGGCCTCGGCTCGGTCCTCTCGCTGGCCGGCACCGTCACCCTCCGGCGTGGCGACGTCGTCGTGGGCTCGGCTCCGGTGGCGGCCGACGGGAAGTTCGTGCTCCAGCGGATGCCGGTGGCCGCCGGGCAGGACCTCACCGTGGCCTACGCCGAGGGCTTCGACTACGGACCGGCCACCCGGGTGGCCACCTTCGCGGACCGCCGGCGCGCCGTGACCCTCACCAACGTCGTGGTGAGGGGCCCGCGCGCCGACGCCGGCATCACCGCCACCGTCCACACCCAGGGTGATGGCCTGTTCGCCGGGGCGGCCAGGTCGGTCGCCCTCCGGGTCGACGGCCGGCAGGTCGCCACCCTGCCCCTCGAGCCGGACGCCTTCCAGCAGACCGCACCGGCGTTCACCCAGCGGCTCGAGTGGGAGCACCTGCCGATCCCCGCCGGCCGGCACACGGTCACGCTCGATTACACCGGCAACGCCAACTACGCACCGACGAGCACCTCGACAACGACGAACCTCGCACGCTCGAAGCCCGTCTTCTCGACCGACGGCCTCGTGTCCGAGAAGGTGATGCCGGGATGGGACCCGCCCGTGCTCGCCTACGGGAAGCGGCTGACCCTGACCGCACGCCTGTCCGACGAAGGCACCTGGACGCCGTCGGAAGGAGCCCGCGTCCAGTTCCAGGCGCGCACCAGCGGTTCGACGACGTGGCACGCGCTCGCGACGGTCGCGTCGTCCGACGGAGTCGCGAAGACCTCGGTCACGCACCAGGTGAGCGCGTCGTACCGCGCTGTCGTCGTGGCGGACTCGCAGTACGAGGCCGCGAGCGGCGCGAGGACCGAGGTCATCAAGGCCCGCCGATCCGTGAGCCTGTCGATGACCTCCTCGCCCACGAGCCCACGCACGACGAAGGTCCTCACCGCGAAGGCGGGCCCCCGGGGCACCTTCGTGCTCCAGAAGTACACCCGCGGCGCGTGGCGCACGACCGCGCAGAAGACGCCGGCCGGCAGCGCGACGTCGATCGGCACCGCACGGTTCACCGTCACCCGAGGGGCGGCGGCCGTCCGGTGGCGCGTGGTGGTCAAGGCCGACGCGACGGGGACGCGGGCGCAGAGCGCCTCGGTCGTGGTGCCGCGGCGCTGAGCTCCCTGCTGGCGAGTCGCGGGCACACCGGAGGAAGCCTGCACGCCACGGGACCGGCGTGCGAGGATCTCGACGGGCCGGCGCTCCGCCGGCCATGACCAGGGAGGCACGATGTTCGCGAGGTCCCTCGGGGACGACGGCGCGGAGCTGCGGCCGCTGGAGCCGTGGCACGCGGAGGAGCTGCTGGCGACGATCGACCGTGGCCGGGAGTTCGTCGGGCGGTTCGTGCCCCTCCCCGACCGGATCACCGACCTGGAGTCGAGCCGGTCGTTCCTCGAGTCGTACGCGCAGAAGGCCGCGACCGACACCGGGCGCCTCTACGGCATCTGGCTGGACGGCACGCTGGTGGGCGGCGTCCTGTTCCGCACGATGGACGTCGCGCAGGGCACGGCCGAGGCGGGCTGCTGGTTGGAGCCGGCGGCCGCGGGGCGCGGCCTGGTGACCCGCGCGGCGCGCGCCATCATCGACTGGGCCGTCCGCGAGCGCGGCATCCACCGCGTCGAGTGGTGGGCGGCGTCGGGCAACACGGCGAGCATCGCCGTCGCCCGCAGGCTGGGGATGCGGCGCGACGGCGTGCTGCGCGAGCACCACGAGCACCGCGGCGTGCGGCAGGACATCGAGGTCTGGTCGGTGCTCGCGCCGGAGTGGGAGGCCAGGGCATGACCGACGACGGCGTCGAGCTGGACGGCGTCGAGCTTGTCGGCGGGATCGAGAAGCGCGAGATCGTCCTCGTCGAGCCGGACCCGGCGTGGCCGGCGCGGTTCGCGCGGGAGCGCGAGCGCATCGTCGCCGCCCTGGGCCCGACAGCGGTGCGGGTGGACCACGTGGGGTCGACGTCGGTGCCGGGCCTCGCGGCCAAGCCGATCGTGGACATCGACGTCAGCGTGCCCGACGTCGAGGACGAGGACGCGTACCTGCCCGCGCTCCTCGTCGCGGGCTACGAGCTGCGCGTGCGCGAGCCCGGCCACCGACTGGTCCGCACGCCGGAGCGCGACGTGCACGTCCACGTCTGCGCGGCGGGCGGCGACTGGGAGCGGAGCCACCTGCTGTTCCGCGACCGGCTGCGGCACGACGCCGACGACCGCGCCGCCTACGCGGCCCTCAAGCGCGAGCTCGCGGCCCGGGACTGGCCGAGCATGAACCACTACGCCGACGCCAAGGGCGGGCTGATCGCGGAGATCACCGCCCGGGCGGAGGCGTGGGCCGCCGCCACGGGCTGGCGTCTCTAGCCCTCGCCGTCGAGCAGGGTGCCCGCCGCGTGCGCCTCGAAGAGCGCGGACGCGGCGTCGGCATCGCCGTCGTCGAGCACGTCGAGCAGGCTGCGGTGCCAGTCGGCCACCTGGTGCCAGTCGCCCGTGAACTCGGGGTCGCCGAGCAGGTGCATGGACCGGAGGCTGGGCTCGATGATGTCCCACATACGGGGCAGGTAGGTGTTGCCGCTGGCCTCGATGACGGCGCGGTGGAAGCCGAAGTCGAGCTCGCGGAAGGCGGGCAGGTCGGCCGCGTCGACGGCGCCGTGCATCTCGTCGATGACCTTCTCCAGGCTGGAGCGCGTCTCGGGCGCGAGCTGCCCGCACGCGAGCCGGCCCGCCAGGGCCTCGACGGCGACACGCGCCTGCTTGGCCTGCTGCGCCTCCTCGTCGGAGTACTGCGCCACGAAGTTGCCCTGGTGGCGCACGTGCGTCACGAGGCCCTCGTGGGCGAGGCGCTTGAGCGCGTCGCGCACGGGCGCCTGGCTGACCTGGAGGCGGCGGGCGAGCTGCGACTCGACGAGCTGCTCCCCCGGGGCGAGCTGCGACGTCTTGATCATCGACTTCACGAGGTCGTAGATCTGGTCGGACAGCAGCCCCCGCTCCAGGCCGCCGATCGAGCTGAGCGCGTCCGTCATCCGTGCAGCCTCACGTCGTTCCTCGGGTCGTTATCGACAATCGTTTGTGTGTCGTCAGCGTACGCCGCCAGCCACGCGTCCGCGATCATCCGGGACGCCGGGGGCGTCGGGTGCACGCCGTCGGGGGCGAGCGCCGCGGCGCCGACGTCCTGGGCGGCGCGGGTCAGCAGGGAGTGCAGGGGCACCAGCGCGGCCCCGGTCTCGGCGGCCAGGCGCGCGACGACGTCCCGCTTGCCGTCGAGGTCCTCCAGCCAGCCGTGCTGCTCGTCGCGCACGGGCAGCAGGAACGGCTCGACCAGCACGAGCCGCGGGCTGCCCGGCACGCGCGCCAGCAGGCGCCGGTAGGTGGCCTCGAACTCCTCGGCGCTCGTGGCGTCGTCGGAGTCGAAGCGGCGCCAGGTGTCGTTGACGCCCACGTACACGGTGAGGACGTCGGGCGCGGTCGCCGCGACGTCGCGCTCCCACCGCTCCTCCAGGTCGACGGCGCGGTTGCCGCCGATGCCGAGGTTGAGCACGACGACGTCGGGCAGGTCCGCCGCGACGAGCGAGACGTAGCCGTCGCCGAGCGACGCCTCGTCCGCGCGGTCGCGGCCCGCGTCGGTGATGGAGTCCCCGACGAACACGAGTCGATCGGGGGCTGCGCTGCTGGTCATGAGCTCTCCTTCGAGTGACGGACGGGTCCGACCGTAGCGGGTCGGAGCGCCCGTCGCCGCATTGTCAGCGATTATCGATTAATGTAACCTGCGGATGCTTGACGATCCGGGCGCGCCGCACCCGCGTCGCCCCGAGAACCCCCGTGACCGCACGAGAGGTCGGAGCACTCGCAATGAAGCGACCACTGTCAGCACTGCTGCTGACGTCCCTGCTCCTCGCAGGGACACAGACCACGGCGCACGCGGAACCGCCCGCGGCCGCCGGCGCCCACAAGGCCGGCGTCGTCCTCTACGTCTCCCCCGACGGGAACGACGGCGCGAAGGGATCCCAGAAGCGCCCCCTGGCGACCCTCGAGGGCGCGCGCGACGCGATCCGCGAGCTGTCGAAGGGACAGCGCAAGAAGGGCGTCACCGTGTACCTCCGCGAGGGCACGTACGAGCGCTCGGAGTCGTTCCTCCTCGGGCCGGAGGACTCGGGCACCAAGGACGCCCCCATCACGTACGCCTCCTACCCCGGCGAGCGGGCCACGATCTCGGGCGGCAGGGAGCTGCCGTACGACGGCTTCTCCCCCGTCACCGACCAGGCCGTGCTCGACCGGATCATCGAGACGTCCGCGCACGACGACGTCCTCCAGATCGACCTGGGCGAGCTCGGCATCGACGACTACGGCCAGCTCAGCCGGCACGGCTACTGGAAGGCCAACGACGTCAGCACGACGCCGCCGATGGAGCTGTACGTGGACGGCGAGGACATGACCCTCGCGCGCTGGCCCAACGCCGGCGCCGCGAAGGACACCGTGCAGATGAACAAGATCGTCGACCCCGGCCCCACCAAGGACGACGCCGACCTGCAGGAGCGCGGCGGCACGTTCAGCTACTCCTACGACCGCCCGCAGTACTGGGGCGAGGCGAAGGACGTCTGGATGGACGGCATCTTCGGTCAGAGCTGGGAGTGGTCGTACAACAAGATCGAGAAGATCGACACCGACGCGCGCACCATCACGCTGCGCTACGGCGAGATGTCGGGGCTGATGAAGACCTGGTACCCCGACTTCCACTTCGCGCAGAACCTGCTCGAGGAGCTCGACGCGCCGGGCGAGTACTACATCGACCGCGACACCGGGATGCTCTACCTGGTGCCGAACGCGTCGTTCCTGGCCGAGCGCGGGGCGCCCGTCGTCACGACGCTGGACGAGCCGATGATCCGCACGGACGGCGCGTCGTACGTGACGTTCGACGACCTGGTCCTCGAGTACGGGCGGGCCCTGGGCGCCGTCATCCTCGGCGGCAGCCACGTGACGATCTCGAACAGCGACGTGCAGAACTTCTCCGACGGCGGCGTGTCCGTCAACTCGCCGGGGCGGTACACGTACGACGGCATCCCGGTGAACCGGGGCGGTCGCGACCACGCCGTCGTCTCCAGCGACATCCGCCACGTGGGCGGGGTCGGCGTCGTGCTGACCGGCGGGGACAAGACCACCCTGGAGCCCGGCCGCAACCGCGTCGAGGACTCCCACATCCACGACTTCGCGTACTACCACAAGGCGTACAACCCGGGCGTGATGTTCGACGGCGTCGGGAACGTCGCGCGCGGCAACGAGATCAACGACGCGCCCCACCCGGGCGTCATCGTGCACGGCAACGACCACCTGTTCGAGCAGAACGAGGTCTACGACGTCTGCAAGACGTTCCAGGACCTCGGCGCGATCTACATGAACTCCGGCGAGACGCCGCAGCAGCGCGGGCACGTGTTCCGGCAGAACTACTTCCACGACGTCGGCCTCACCAAGCACGGCGTCGAGGGCATCTACGCCGACAACTTCACGTGGGACCTGGAGATCAGCCAGAACGTCTTCGTGGACATGGGCAACGACGCGATCAAGTCCGGCTCGGCCGACTACATCGACGCCACGAACAACGTGTTCGTCGACACGACCGTGCCCTACGACAACTACACGCAGTGGATGGGCGACGGGGAGGGCAACACCGTCGACCGCGTGTACATGCCGAAGTGGGAGAAGGTGTTCGCCGACAACAAGGACTTCGTCGGCACGCCGTACCTGGAGAAGTACCCGGAGCTGGGCCACTTCTTCGAGGACAACCACTACTTCCCGAACCACTCCACGTTCGCGAAGAACGTCGTGTGGAACCCGGACCGCACGCGCAACCCCGACGTCAACGCCGAGGGGGCGCTCGACACGAAGAACCTCCTCAACTACGGGACCGGCGACGACGCCAACTGGGTGGCGGACGCCGACCCGGGCTTCGTCGACGCGGCGAACGGCGACTACACGCTGCGCGACGACGCCGCCGTCTTCGACCAGATCCCCGGGTTCGAGGCGATCCCGTTCGACGAGATCGGCACGGACGGGCACGTCGGCCAGTCGCAGACGCCGGACACCGTGGCCCTGGAGTCGCTCCAGCTGCCCGCGGACCAGCTGGCGGTGACGCTCGGCGACGAGGTGTCGGTGGCCGCGCAGGCGGTGCCGTGGAACGCCACCCAGCAGGCCGTCACCTACACCTCGAGCGACCCGGAGGTCGCGACCGTCAGCGCCGCGGGGGTCCTCACCGCCGTCGCGCCCGGCGAGGTGACGGTGACCGCGGAGGCGAAGGCCGACGCGGGCATCCGTGACGAGATGACCGTGACCGTGGCGGCCGGCGACGGCGTGCTGCACTCCACGGACTTCGAGACGGGCGGCAACGGCTGGGCCACCGACCCGAACCGCGCGATCGTCGACGACGGCACGGGCGACCACGTCTACCGGATCAAGAACGGCGCCAACTCCCAGCTCGACCGCTCCTTCACGGAGTACGCGCTCGACTTCACGGTGACGACCCCGGCGGAGGTGCCCGAGGGCGGGCAGATGCTCGTCTACGACCGCACCGGCAGCACGCCGGGCGGGTACGTCCGCTACCGCCACGCGGCGGCCGGTCCGACGTGGACCATCTTCGACTCGGCGTGGGGCACGGTGAAGGAGGTGACGCTGCCCGCGGGCGAGGGGCTCGAGCCCTCCACCCAGTACGACGTGCGGGTCGTGGTGACGGCCGGCGGCGTGCGTGTGCTGCTCGACGGCGAGGAGGTCGTGGCGGGCGCCAACCCGGCACCCGGCGGGGCCGGCAAGGTCGGCTTCTACGTGCAGGGCTTCGTGTCGCTCGACTTCGACGACGTGCGGTTCTCGCTCGTGGGCGTGGACCCCGACGGGCTCACCCTGGCGCCGTCCGAGGCGACGATCGAGCCGGGCGAGACGCACCCGCTCGCGCCGTCGTTCACCCCCGCGGACGCCACGCGCACCGGGCTGGAGTGGACCTCGAGCGACGCGTCCGTCGCGACCGTGGACGCGAAGGGCGTCGTCCGCGGCGTCGCCGCCGGCACGGCCACGATCACGGCGACGTCGACCGTGGTGGCAGGCATCGCGGCGTCGTCCACCGTGACGGTGCAGGCGGCCGACCACCCCGTGACGTCGCTCGGCGCCGAGATCCTCGACCCCGCGGCCTGGACGCCGGGTGAGGGGATCACGGTGGCCGACGGCGCGGCCCACCTGGCGCCGCGCGGCGCGTGGAGCTTCAAGCCCCGGCAGTTCGGGGACGAGCTGCTCCGGTTCGACACCTCGGTCGGCGCCTTCAACGGCGGTTGGTTCGGGTTCTCCGTCCGGTCGAAGACCGCCGGCGACCCGGTGTGGACCAACAGCAGCTCGGGCTACCTGGTGGTCATCAAGGAGGACGTCATCGAGATGCAGAAGTGGAGCCCCGCCGTCTTCATGGTCGACACGTTCCCCAACACGGTGATCGAGCCGAACTCGACCCACGAGGTCACGTTCGGCGCCGTCGACGTCGAGGGCGGCACCCGCGTGGTGCTGCGCGTGGACGGCGAGCCGGTGTGGAGCTACCTCGACGACGCGGCCGGCAACCCGCTCGCCACCGACGGGTACTTCACCGTCTACCGGCAGGGGCCCGCGGGCGAGATGAGCCTCTCCCCCGCGAGCTGACCCCTCGACGACGGGCGTCCGGTACGTTATTGGCATGACCGCCAATAACGGCCGGGCGCCCGGTCGTCCCCCGCGACGACGCCGCTCCCCCGAGCAGGCGCGGCAGGAGATCCTCGACGCCGCCACGACGCTCGTCGCCGAGCACGGACCGGACGGCGTCACCCTCGCGAGGGTGGCCCGGGCGGCCGGCGTGACGAGAGGGCTGGTGAGCCACTACTTCGGCACCTACGCGGGCCTCGTGCGGGCGGTGCTGCGGGAGGAGGACACGCACCACCGCGAGCGCGTCCGCGCCCGGGTCGCGGACGACGCGGGCGTCCCGTACGCCGCCCGGATGCTCGACGTCGTGTTCGCGACCCTCGACGACGAGCGGTACCTGCGGCTGTGGGCCTGGTCCGCCCTGCACCCCGAGCACGGCACGCTCGCGACCGACGGGCTCGCCGGCGTCGCGGACGTGATGGAGGCAGGCCTGCGCGCGGCGCTGCCCGCCGACCGGGTCCCGTCGCGCGACCGGATCGAGGCGGTGCTGCTCGTCGGGATGTCCGGCGCGTACGGCTACGCGCTGGGCGGGCGGTCCTGGCAGTCGGCGCTCGGCCACGACCCGGGCGACCCCGAGCGCGCCACCGCGTTCCGGGCCGCACTCTCGGCCGCGGTGGCGGCGTACCTCGTCGGCGAGGAGACCGCCTGATGGACACCACGCTGGACCCCGTGCTGGACACGGTGCCGCCCCAGGTCCTCGTCGGCCTGGCGACCCTGACGGTGATCATCCTCCTCCGCCTGCGCCCCCGACCCGCGCGGACCGGGCGCCTGCTGATCGTCCCGGTCGTCGTCATGCTCGTCGGCGCGTTCCTGCTGGTGCCGTGGCTCGCGCTGCCGTCGCCCGGGGGCGCGATCGCCACGATCGCGGTCCTGGCCGTCGACCTCGTCCTCACGGTGGGCCTCGGCGTGGCCCGCGGGGCCACCGTCGAGGTCACCACGGACCCGACCGGGTCGGTCCGGTTCCGCTACACCGGGGTGACCGTGGCGCTCTGGGCTGTGTCCGTGGCGCTGCGCTTCGAGCTCGCCGACGCGGGCGCCCGGGTCGGCGCGTCCCCGGGCGTCACGGAGGGGAGCATCCTGCTGGCGCTGGGGCTCTCGCTGCTGGTGCAGCACCTCGTCGTCGTCCACGCGATCGGCCGCGCACGCGCCCGCCGCCCTCAGCCCTTGACCGAGCCCAGCATCACGCCGGACACGAAGAACCGCTGCACGAACGGGTAGACGCACACGATGGGGATGATCGTGAGGATCATCGTGACCGCCTGGATGTTCGCCGAGACGGCCTGGGTGGTCGCGCCGACGGCGGCGGCCCCCTCGGACGCCGACGACGACGCCCCCGCGATGAGGTTCCGCAGGAAGAGCGTGACGGGGAAGAGCTCGTTCTTGTCGAGGTACAGGAAGGCCGAGAACCAGTCGTTCCAGTACGCGACCGAGTAGAACAGCACCATCGTGGCGAGCACGGCCTTCGACAGCGGCAGCACGATGCGGCCGAAGATCCCGAACCACCCCAGCCCGTCGATCTGCGCCGCCTCCTCCAGCTCCTGCGGGAGGTTCTCGAAGAACGACTTCATGACCAGCAGGTTGAAGACGGAGACGGCGCCCGGGAGCACCACCGCCCACATCGTGTTCTTCAGCCCGAGCGACGAGATCAGCACGTAGTTGGGCACCAGCCCGCCGTTGAAGAACATCGTGAACACCGCGACGCCGATGAGGGCCCCGCGACCGCGCAGGTGCCGCTTGGAGATGACGAACGCGAACGTCGTGGTCAGGACCATCGCGATGGTGGTGCCGACGAGCGTGTAGACGAGGGTGTTGCGGTAGCTGCTCCAGAACAGCCCGTCCTGCGCCATGGCGCGGTAGGTGTCCAGGTTGAACCCGACCGGCCAGAAGCTCACCATCCCGGCCTTGATCGCGCCGGGGCTGCTGAACGACTGCGCGAGCACGGTGACGAACGGGTAGAGCATGAACAGGGACACCACCACCAGCGCCACCGTGTTGAACACCGTGAACGCCCGGTACCCCCGGGTGTCCCGCGCCCCGACGGGCGTGCCGGCGGACCGCACGCTCGGGGACGACGTCGCGCGCTGCATCACCACAGGCTTGCTCCCACCACTCGTCGCGAGATGAAGTTGGCGCTCAGCACCATGACCAGCCCGATGCACGCCTGGAAGAGCCCGATGGCGGCCGCGTAGCTGAGGTTGTTGGACACCAGGCCGACCCGGTAGAGGTACGTCGAGATGACGTCCGCCGTGGAGTAGGTGAGCGGGTTGTAGAGCAGCAGGACCTTCTCGAACCCGACGTTGAGGAACGTGCCGATGTTGAGGATCAGCAGCGTGATCATCGTGGGCCGGATCCCGGGGATCGTCACGTGCCACGTCTGCTGCCACCGGTTCGCGCCGTCGATGCGCGCCGCCTCGTACAGGGACGCGTCCACGGTGGTGAGGGCGGCGAGGTAGAGGATCGTGCCCCAGCCGACGGTCTGCCAGACCTCCGACCCCACGTAGATCGTGCGGAACCACTCCGCCCGCTGCAGGAACGGGATGGCCTCGCCGCCGAGGCCCTCGATGATCTGGTTGACGGTGCCCTGCAGCGACAGCAGCTGCATGACCATGCCCGCCACGATCACCAGCGACAGGAAGTGCGGCAGGTAGGAGATCGACTGGATGGTGCGCTTGAAGGCCTTCTTGCGCACCTCGTTGAGCAGGAGCGCGAGCACGATCGGCAGCGGGAAGCAGACGACGAGGGTGAGCCCCCCGAGGATCACCGTGTTCCAGAAGACCTTCCAGAAGGTGGGGTCGTGGATGAACATCTCCACGTACCGCAGGCCCACCCACTGCTCGCCGAAGATGCTGCCGCCCGGGCGGAACTGCCGGAAGGCGATGACGTTCCCCAGCATCGGTACGTAGCGGAAGACCACGAGGAACAGGACGGGCAGGACGGCGAGGGCGTACAGCTGCCAGTCGCGGCGCAGGCTCAGCCGCCAGGACCGGCGGGCCGGCCTCGACCGGCCCGCGTCCGCCCGCGGGGGGCGGGGCGTGGGCCCGTCGAGGACCGGCGTCGGCGCCGACAGCTGCCGGTCCGAGGTCGTGCTCATGGGTCAGTTCTTCTCGGCGAAGCGCTGCTGCGCGCCGTTGATCAGGTCGAGGTAGCCCTGCAGGTTCTGCCCCTCGAGCTCGGTGACGTAGTCGTCCCACTCCGCCAGAGGACGGTCGCCGAGGATGAACTTCAGCGTGTTCGTGTCCACGGTGTCCTTGAGCGGGGTGGCGAGCAGGGACGCCTGCTCCAGCTCGGCGTCGTCCAGCGGCGCCGGCGGGAACGGGTCGCGCGGGGTCCTGCTCTCCAGGACGCGGTCCATGTACTCGACGAACTGGTCGGAGTTGTAGGACTCCTTCAGGGCGCGCGACTCGGTGGACTCCGCGAGGAAGGTGGAGAAGCCGAGGTCCTTCGCGAGGTCGGTCTTGGCGTCCGGGTTGATGTTGTACGCGTCGAGGGAGTAGTCGGGGTCGATGGTGATCGTGCCGTCGGCGTCCTTCGTGTACGTCTCGCCCTCGACGCCCCAGCGCAGCATCTCGCGCGCGTCGGGGCTGTAGTACAGCCAGTCGAGGAACTGGACCAGGGCGACGAAGTGCGGGTCGTCCTTGGCCTCGGCACTGATCATGAACCCGTGCCAGAAGTTGCGGGGCTCCACGACCTGGCCCGCGGGGCCGCCGGGCGGGGCGATCTGCACGAGCTCGAACTCGGCGTCCGGGTCGGCCTCCTGGAGGGCGAGCTGGAACTCCGCCACGGTGCCGGAGGCACCGGACGCCGCGAACACCGCGCTGTTCGCCACCTTCTCGGAGAGCTCGTTCACGCTGCCGTCGCTGGTCGTGGTCAGGGTCTCCGGGTCGAGCAGCCCGTCCTCGACGAGCCCGTGGAAGTACTCGACCATCTCCTTGTACCCGTCGGACGTCGCGGCGTAGGTGAACTCGTCGGCCCCCTCGTCCCAGAACGTGCCGTTGCCGAAGCCCCAGCCGGCGACGGTGCCGAAGGCGTGCGCCGCGTAGTTGAGCATCGACTGCCCCTCGAAGCCGTCGGCGAGCGGCTTGGAGTCGGGGTGCTTCGCCTTGATCTTCTCGAGGGCGACGCGCAGCTCGTCCCAGGTCTCCGGCACCTCGGCGCGGCGGCGGGGCCGGACGCGGGCGGGGGCTCGGGGGCGGGCGCAGTCTCCGGCGCTGGTTGCGGCTCGGGGGCTGGCGCGGGTGCGGCTTCTGGCGCGGCCGCGGGCGCAGGGGCTGATTCAGGCGCGGCTTCCGGCGGGGCCGCGGGCGCGGGGACCGGTTCAGGAG
>NZ_JBHXAW010000100.1:0-13555 GCF_042726645.1 Isoptericola sp. NPDC060257 | reverse complement strand
CGAGCGCGCGGGCGCTCGCGGCCCAGCCCCCTCGGTCGCGGGCCCGGTCGGCCGTGGCCTCGAGCTCGGTCGCCACGGCGGTGTCGGGGCCGACGGCGGCTGCCGCGCGGTGCCAGGCGCGCCGGTCGAGGTCGTCGACGGCCTCGGCCAGGGCCAGGTGTGCGCCGCGCCGTTCCGCGAAGGGCGCAGCGTGGTAGACCGCGGCGCGTGCCAGCGGGTGGCGGAACCGGAAGCGGGGCCCGTCCAGGTGGACGAGGCCCGCGGTCTCGGCCGGTGCCCACGCGACCAGCGGATCGTCGTCCGGCACCTCACCGGCGGCGGCGAGGACGGGCGCGAGGTCGTCGCCGTCGGCCGCCGCGGCGAGGAGCAGCAGCCAGCGCGTCGGCGCGGGCAGCGCGGGGAGTCGGGAGGCGAACGCCCGCTCGATCCGCTCGCTCACCGGCCAGGGGCCGTCGGGCGGCGCGGGCGAGGGCACCGCGGCGTCTGCGCGGGACAGCTCGACGAGCGCCAGGGGGTTGCCGGCCGCGTGCTGGATGAGGTCGTGCCGCACGGCCGCGGCGGGAGGGACCGGCTGCAGGTCGAGGACCCGGGCGGCGTCACGGGGGTCGAGGCTGGACAGCGTGATCGTCGGGAGGGGCTCGGGTGACTCCGGCCGCGTGGAGAGGAGGAGAGACGTCCCTGCGGACGCGTCGGCCAGCCGCCGGGCGCAGAAGAGCAGGACGTCGCGGGAGGCGTCGTCCGCCCAGTGCAGGTCGTCGACGACGGCGAGGGTGCCGCTGTCGCCGGAGCCGTCGCTCGTGGAGGGCCCCACGTCGCCCAGGAGCGTGAGCGCCCCCGCCGCCAGGTGCAGCCGGTCCGGGACGGCCGTGGCCTCGTGCAGACCGAGGGCTGCCCCGAGCGCGCGCGCCTGCGGTGCCGGCAGACGGTCGAGGCGGTCGAGACGCGGCAGCAGGAGCTGGTGCAGCGCGGCGAACGGCAGCTCGCGCTCGCCGCGCGCGCACCGCGCCGTGAGGACGTGCCGTCCCGCCCGGCGGGCGAGCTCGCGACCGTGCTCCAGCAGCGTCGTCTTGCCCAGCCCAGGCTCCCCGACGAGGAGCAGCACGCCGCCCGAACCCGGGGCGGCGAGGCGTTCGACGCGGGCGAGCTCGGCGTCGCGGCCCAGGATCGGGACGGGTCCGCGGGCGCTCTCGGCCCTCTGTCGCGCTGCGCTCTCCACGGGAGAATCTGACCACGCCGGCCGCCACCGCCGCGCCGCGGTGCGTCCCGTCGGTCGGGCGGGTCAGGCCCCGCCCTCCGCCGCGGCGGCCTCGGAGCCCGGCGCGCCGCCGGAGGTGCCGACCACCTCGCCGTCGGCGGAGAAGTCCACCGACCCGTCGTGGTAGTCGTCGGAGACCGACACGTGGACCCGCGGGTCGCTGGGCTTCTCGTCGGCCCAGACCTCGCGCGCGACCCACAGCATCGGGTCGTCGGCGTCGTCGATCCCGGTGAGGCGCTCCGTCTCGTCGAACAGCGGCGGCAGGTCCTCCCAGCCGATCTCCGAGGCGTCGAACAGTGCACGGGGCACGTCCTCGGGCTCCGGCTGGATGAGCGACGCGCCCTCGCGGGTCGCCTCGCCGTCGCGGTACTGCCACTCGTCGGTCGTGGTGGCCCCCGGCGAGGTGGGGGCCGTGACCCGCACCCACTGGTCGAAGACGTAGACCTCCGTGACCTCGTCCCCCGACAGCGCGAGCACGGCGTCGATCGCGGGCCGCAGGTTCCCCGGGGTGAACATCGAGGTCTCGGCGGCCGCCGCGGCGTCGTGCTCGGCGCGGACGGTGTCGATCGAGCGCGTCTCGACCAGGCGGCCCGCCTCGTCCCAGGCGGGGTAGAGCGCCGCGGCGAAGCCGACGACGGCCAGCACGGGGAAGACGACGAACGGGATGCGCCGGATCGCGCCCGGCGCCCGCCCGCGGCGCGGCGCCTCCCAGACGTCGGCGTCGCGCAGGTCGCGCACCTGCCGGTCGGTCTCGGCGCGGCGCAGCCAGTCGTGATCGGGGGAGTCGTCGAGCACCACCTCCGGGCGCTCGGGGTCGAGCTGGGTCACGACCACGACGGCACCCGGCTGCAGCGCCGCCAGCCGCGCCAGGTTCACCACCTGCCGGGTCGTGGTGCGGTAGGGCCCGTGCCCCTGGCGGGGGACGACCAGCAGCTCGATCTCGCACACCGGCTGGTCGTCGACGGCCGACCCGGTGGCCCGGATGCCCGTCACCCGGGCGAGCGTCGTGCGCCCCGCGGCCTTCGCCGCGGCGACCTTCTTCGGGTCCGCGCCGCCCAGGCCCCCCACGACGCCGCCGATGATCGTGAGCGGCAGGCCGATGCTCGCCACCACGATCGCGACGACGAGCAGGGTGCCGTAGAGCGGGTCGCCGGTGAGGGCGTCGCCGAGGATCGACGCCGCGAGCACGCCGAGGGACAGGGCGAACAGGCAGCGGATCACGACCCGTATTCTGCCTGGCCGCCCAGGCGTAGGCTGACGTCATGACGACGCGCGCGTGCTGGTGGTGGCTGCCTCCGCAGCCCTGACCCGACGCACCCACGTCCCCGTCCCGAGCTGCCCGTCGCAGCCGGGACGTTCTCGTGTCCGGACCGGTCCGACGGGCGGCGATCCCCTGAGGAGCCGCACCGATGACCGCACCGACCGTCCTGACCGCCCCCACCCCCGCGACGACGAGCGCCGGCGTCGCGCAGGCCCGCTCCGCCGAGATCGAGAGGGAGATCTCGCGCGACCCGGGCCGCTTCCGCGTCCTCACCGGCGACCGGCCGACCGGCACGCTGCACCTGGGCCACCTGCTCGCCACGCTCGACAACCGGGTGCGTCTGCAGGACGCCGGCGTCGAGGTGGTGCTCGTCGTCGCGGACTACCAGGTCATCACCGACCGCGACGACACCGGCGACCTGCCCGCCGTCGTGCGCGAGGTGGTGCTCGACTACCTCGCCGCGGGCATCGACCCGGCGCGCTCCACCGTGTTCACCCACTCGGCGGTGCCGGCCCTGAACCAGCTGCTGCTGCCGTTCCTGTCGCTGGTGAGCGTGGCCGAGCTGGAGCGCAACCCCACCGTGAAGGCGGAGGCCGCGGACGCCGAGAAGCGGCAGGGGCGGGGCATGTCCGGCCTGCTCTTCACCTACCCGGTGCACCAGGCGGCGGACATCCTGTTCTGCCACGGCAACCTCGTGCCCGTCGGGCTCGACCAGCTGCCGCACCTGGAGACCACGCGGACGGTGGCCCGGCGGTTCAACCAGCGGTACGCGGGCGCCCGCCCGTACTTCCCGGAGCCGGATGCCCTGCTCACGCCGTCGCTCACCGTGCTGGGGAACGACGGCGCCAAGATGAGCAAGTCGCGCGGCAACGCGCTCGAGCTGCGGGCCACCGAGGACGAGACGGTGCGCTTCTTCCGCCGCGCCCGCACCGACTCCGAGCGGCACATCGCCTACGACCCGGAGGCCCGGCCGGAGGTGGCGAACCTGCTGCGCATCGGCGCGCACTTCGCGGGTACGACGCCGGACGCGCTGGCCGCGTCGGTCGGCGACGCCGGGGCGGGGCGGCTCAAGGCGGTCGTGACGGAGGCGGTCGTGGAGGGCCTGCGCCCGCTGCGCGAGCGGCGGGCCGCCCTGGCGGCCGACGGTCCCGCCGTCGTGCGCGACGTCCTCGCCCGGGGGAACGTCCGGGCGAACGAGGTCGCCGACCGCACGCTCGCCGACGTCCGCGAGCTCATGGGCACGGTCTACGCCTGACGCCCGACACGGCTCGGCGCGGCAGTCTCGGCTCGGCGCGGCAGGACGAACTGCCGCCGCGAACCCGGACTGCCGCGCCGAGCGAGGGGTACGGGCCCGCCGGTGCCTCTCCGGCGGGCCCGGGTCCGTGGGTCAGCCGCGCGCGCCGAGCCGCTCGCGCAGCAGGGAGAGTTGCGCCCAGAGCTGGTCGGGCACGCGGTCGCCGAAGGTCTCGAAGAACTCGCCGGTCAGCGCCGTCTCGGCGAGCCACGCCTCGGCGGGGACGTCGAAGAGGGCGGCGAGGTCGTCGTCGGACAGGTCGAGGCCCTCGGTGCGCAGCGCGCCCTCCGCGGGCAGCAGTCCGACGGGGGAGTGCACGGCGCCGGCGTCGGTGCGCAGGCCGCGCGCCCGGTCGAGCTGGGTGACGATCCACTCGACGACACGCGAGTTCTCGCCGAACCCGGGCCACAGGAAGCTGCCGTCCTCGCCCTTGCGGAACCAGTTCACCTGGAACACCTTGGGCCGCTTGTCGGCGTCGAGGCCCTTGCCCACCGCCAGCCAGTGCGACCAGTGGTCGGCCATGTTGTAGCCGCAGAACGGCATCATCGCGAACGGGTCACGACGGAGCTCGCCGACCGTGCCCTCGGCCGCGGCCGTCCGCTCGGAGCTGATCGTGGCGCCCATGAAGACACCGTGGGCCCAGCTCGTCGCCTGGGTGACGAGCGGCACGTTGGTGGCGCGGCGGCCGCCGAAGACGATCGCGTCGACCGGCACGCCGGACGGGTCCTCCCAGACGTCCGCGATGGACGGGCACTGCGCCGCCGACACCGTGAACCGGGAGTTCGGGTGCGCGGCCGGGGTGTCGGAGCCGGGCGTCCAGTCGTTGCCCTGCCAGTCGATCAGGTGCGCCGGCGGCTCGGGCGTGAGGCCCTCCCACCACACGTCTCCGTCGTCGGTCAGGGCCACGTTCGTGAAGATCGCGTCGTGCGTGAAGGTCTCGACGGCGGTGGGGTTGGTCTCGACGCCCGTGCCCGGCGCGACCCCGAAGAAGCCCGCCTCGGGGTTGATGGCGCGCAGGCGGCCGTCGGGGCCGGGGCGCATCCAGACGATGTCGTCGCCGAGCGTCTCGACCGTCCAGCCCGGGATGGTCGGGCGCAGCATGGCGAGGTTCGTCTTGCCGCACGCGCTCGGGAACGCGGCCGCGAGGTGGTACTGCCGCTGCTCCGGCGACGTCACGCGGACGAGCAGCATGTGCTCGGCGAGCCAGCCCTCGTCGCGGGCCATCGCCGACGCGATGCGCAGCGCGAAGCACTTCTTGCCCAGCAGGGCGTTGCCGCCGTAGCCGGAGCCGTACGACCAGATCTCGCGCGACTCGGGGTAGTGGACGATGTACTTCGTGTCGTTGCAGGGCCACGGCACGTCGGCCTCGCCGTCCGCCAGCGGGGCGCCCACCGTGTGCACGGCCGGCACCCACTGCTGCCCGCCGTCGATGAGGTCCATGACCTGCGACGAGACCCGCGTCATGACGTGCATCGACACGACGACGTACGGCGAGTCGGTGATCTCGATGCCCACCTGCGAGATCGGGCCGCCGACGGGTCCCATCGAGAACGGCACCACGTACATGGTGCGGCCGCGCATCGAGCCGGCGAAGACGCCGTCCGGCCCGGTCAGCACCTGGCGCATCTCGGCGGGTGCGCGCCAGTTGTTCGTCGGGCCGGCGTCCTCCTCGCGCTCGGAGCAGATAAAGGTGCGCGACTCGACGCGGGCGACGTCGGACGGGTTCGACCGGGCGAGGTAGGAGTTCGGTCGCTTCGCCTCGTCCAGCTTGATCAGCGTGCCGGCCTCGACCATCTGGTCGAGCAGGCGCTGCTTCTCCGCGGGCGAGCCGTCGCACCACACGATCTCGTCGGGCTGCGTGAGCTCGGCGACCTCCCGGACCCAGGCGCGGGGGTCCCGCGGCGACGGCGCGGTGGCGCGCGACGACGCCGCGCCGGCGTGCTCCGCGGGCGCCAGGGCGCTGGGGGCCAGGACGTCCGGGGCGAGCTCGGCGATCGCGAGTCGCGTGCGGCGCGGGTTCGCGGTGAAGGTCATCGGGTGCTCCGTCCGTCGAGGCCCCGGCGTGCGCGGCCGGGTGGGCTGTCTCCAGCCTCCCTCCCCGTCGCACCGACTTTCCAGCGGATCGGCTGTGAAGAACTGCCGATCTTCACGTACCGTCAAACCATGGCTGCCAAGGACGTCCCGGGGACGGATTCGCCGGACCTCATCACCCTCGGCCGGCGCATCCGGCACGCGCGCACGTCGCGTGGCCTCACGCTCGAGGCGCTGGGGGAGCGGGTGGGCTCGGGGCCGAGCCTGCTGTCCCTGATCGAGAACGGACGGCGCGAGCCGAGGCTGTCGCTGCTGCGCTCGATCGCCGACGCCGTGGGTGTGGCCGTGCCCGACCTGCTCGCCGACGAGCCGCCGTCGCGCCGGGCGGAGCTGGAGATCGCCCTGGAGCGCGCACAGCGCGGACCGCTCTTCGGGGCGCTCGGCCTGCCGTCGGTCAAGCCCAGCCAGAAGCTCCCGATGCCCGTGCTGGAGCAGCTCGTCGGCCTGCACACGGAGCTGTCGCGACGCGAGGAGGAGGCGATCGCCACCCCCGAGGAGGCGCGTCGCGCGAACACCGAGCTGCGCCACGAGCGCCAGGCACGCGACAACTACCTGCCCCAGATCGAGGCGCTCGGCGAGGAGCTGACCCACCGCGCCGGGTACGCGGGGGCGGGCGCCCTCACGCACCGCACGGTGGCGCGCATGGCCGAGCAGCTGGGACTGACCATCCTGCACGTGGACGACCTGCCGCGGTCGGCGCGGTCGGTCACGGACCTGAAGAACGGCCGGATCTACCTGCCGCCGGCGTCCATCCCGGGTGGGCACGGGCTGCGCTCGCTCGCGCTGCAGGCCATCGCGCACCGCGTGCTGGACCACGAACGGCCGCGCAGCTACGCCGAGTTCCTGCAGCAGCGCGTGGAGATCACCTACTTCGCGGCGAGCTGCCTCATCCCGCAGTCGGTCGCGGTGGAGTTCCTGCAGCGGCGCAAGCGGGAGAAGGACCTGGCGGTCGAGGACTTCCGCGACGCGTTCGGTGTCACCCACGAGGCCGCGGCCATGCGCCTGACCAACCTCGCCACCGTGCACCTCGGCATCCCGCTGCACTTCCTGCGCGTGGGCGACGACGGCGCGCTGTTCCGCGGGTACGCCAACGACGGGCTGCCCCTGCCGCAGGACGTGACCGGCGCCATCGAGGGTCAGCTCGTGTGCCGCTGGTGGGCGGGGCGCGAGGCGTTCACGCGCCGCGACCGCGCCACCGAGTCGTACCAGTACACCGACACCCCGGCGGGCACCTTCTGGGACTCGGTCCAGACCGGCACCGGCGCGGACGGGCGGCAGTTCTCCATCACCGTGGGCGTGCCGTACGCGCACGCCAAGTGGTTCCGCGGGCGCGACACCCAGGTGCGGCACGCCTCCACGTGCCCCGACCCGTCGTGCTGCCAGCGCCCGCCCGCCGAGCTCGCCGAGCGCTGGGACGGCGTCGCCTGGCCCAGCGCCCGCATGCACCAGCAGGTGCTCGCGGCGCTGCCGCGCGGTGCGTTCCCCGGCGTCGACGACACCGACGTCTTCGCCTTCCTGCAGCGGCACGCCCCCGCCGCCGACCCCTCCTGATGGTGCGGGCGGCAGGTCGGGGCAGCACGCAGGTCAGTCGAGGCGGACCTCGCGGATGCGGCGGTCCTCCACCGCCGTCACGCGCAGGACGTGCTCGCCGTCCGCATCCGGGTGGTCCGTGGCGGGGCCGGCGTCGTCGACCACGACGGCATCGCCGGTCTCGGCCAGGCGCCCCAGCCGTGCCAGGACGTAACCCGCGACGGTCTCGTACGGACCGTCGGGCAGTTCGACGCCGGTGAGCCGGGCGAAGTCCTCGATCGTGAGACCGGCGTCGTACGTGCCCGCCACGTGCACGGCGGCGAGCGGGTCGTGCTCGTCGCGGATGTCGCCGACGAGCTCCTCGACGAGGTCCTCCAGCGTGACGATGCCGTCCGTCCCGCCGTACTCGTCGACGACGAGCGCGAGGTGCGTGCGGGTGCGCTGCATCTCGGCGAGGGTCGGCAGCAGGCGTCCGGTCGCCGGCAGGTCGAGCACCGGCCGGGCGACGTCGCGCACCGTGCGCCGGCCGGCCGACGGCGCCCCCGCGCCGCGGGCGAGGTCGCGCACGTGCACGAAACCGAGCACGTCGTCGACGTCCTCGCCCGTGACGGGGTACCGCGAGTAGGGCAGGTCGCGCGTGCGCTCCTCGGCCTCGGCGAGCGGCAGGTCCGCCCGCAGGAAGACGACGTCGCCCCGGGGGCGCATCACCTCCCCGAGGTTGCGCTCCGAGGCGGCGAAGACGTCCGAGAGAATGCGCCGCTCGTCCTCGTGCAGGCCCGGGTGGGCTGCGACGAGGTCGCGCAGCTCCTGCTCGGTGATCTCCTCCGAGCGCAGGCTGGGGTCGCCGCCCAGCAGGCGCACGACGGCGTCCGTCGAGCGCGACAGCAGCCAGATGACGGGCCGCATCAGCACGGCGAAGCGGTCCAGCGGCGGCCCGACGGCCAGGGCGACCTGCGCGGTGCGCTGCAGCGCGATCCGCTTGGGCACGAGCTCGCCGAGCACCAGCGACAGGTAGGCGACGACGAGGGTCAGGCCGACGAGCGCGACCGTCGCGGCGGCGCCCTCCGGGAGGCCGAGGGACTCGAGCGCGGGGGCGACGTCGGGCGCCAGGGTGGACGCGCCGTACGCCGCGGAGAAGAAGCCCGCCACGGTGACGCCGATCTGCACGGCGGCCAGGAAACGGTTCGGGTCGCGGGCGATCCCGGCCACCCGGCGGCCGCGAGGGCCGCTGCGCTCGAGCTGGTCGATCTGCGTGCCCCGCAGCGAGACGAGGGCGAACTCCGTCCCGGCGAACACGCCGCCCAGGAGCACGAAGAGCAGGACGAGCGCGATGTTCCACCAGGTGTCCGCGTCCACCGGGGTCCTCTCGGTCGGTCGGCGGCCGAGGCGCCGTCGGTCGCCCCGGTGTCGTCACCCGGTGAACGCGTCGCGGCGCGGCCCGGTTCCGTCGGTAACGTCTCGTCGGGGGCGTGTCGTCAGGAACCGGGTGGTGGCGCCGCGAGAGACCAGGTCAGCGGAAGCGCTGCGCCGCGAGGGGCGCCGCCTCGGCGAGGCCACGGACGGCGGGGTGCGCGTCGTCGTCGGAGCCGGCGGCCAGGACGTCGCCCATCGGGCCCGAGGCGACGAACGTGCCGTCCGCGAGCACGTGCACGGTCGGGCACAGCCGGCCGACCAGCTCGACGTCGTGCGAGACCAGCAGCACCGCGGTGCCCTCGGCGCGGGTGGCGTCGGTGAGGCGGCGCACGATCTCGCCGCGCATCGCCGGGTCGACGGCGGTGAGCGGCTCGTCGAGCAGCAGCGCCTCGGGGCGGGTGGCCAGGGCGAGGGCGAGCGCGAGGCGCTGCTTCTCCCCGCCGGAGAGGGAGTAGATCGCGCGCTTCGCGAAGTGCGGCTCGAGCGCGACGTCGTCCAGCAGGTCCGCCACGGTGCGACCGCTCGCGCGGCCGGCCTTGCGGGCGTCCGACAGCGCACCGGAGACGGCGCGCTCCACGGTCCAGCGGAGGTCGACGTCGAGCCCGTTCTGCGCGACCGTGCGCACCGCCGCGCGGAACCTCTTCTTGTCGCGCCGGCCGAGCTTGGCGACCGTCCGCCCCTGGAACGTCACGTGCCCCTCGCGGATGCGCAGCTGCCCCAGCAGCGCCTGCACCAGGGTCGACTTCCCGGCGCCCGACTCGCCCACCACGCCCACGGGCTCCGCCCCGGGCAGCAGCTCCAGGTCGATCCCCTCGAGGATCGCAGGGCCGCCGTAGCCGACCACGAGGCCGGACGCGCGCAGGATCGGGGTGGGGGAGGTCGAGCTCATGCTGGTGTCACCTTCGTGTGTGCGTGCGCCGGACGACGGGGCCGGCCCGACAGTCCGACGAACGACGGTACCCCGCGGTTCCCGCCGCCCTCGACGGCCGAGGGCGGCGGGACGGCTCACGGTCAGGTCACACGCCGGCCAGCACCGCCTCGGCGGCGGGCTCGTCGGGCGTCGCGGAGGGGCCGCGGCCGAGCACGGCGGACAGGGCGGCCGCGAGCCACTCCCGCGCCTCGGCCGCCGTGGCGGGAGCACTCGCCCGGCGGGCCGCGACGTGCAGGTCCGGGCGGACGAGCAGCACCCCGGAGTCCTCGATCTCCCGCAGGTCCGCCCACGTCCCGTAGGGGTCCTCGACGTCGCGGCCGGGGCCGATCGCGACGGTCGTGAGGTCCAGCCCGAGCTCCTCGCCGAGCTCCCCGGCCGCGTCGACCCACGCCTCCCCGCCGATCCCGGTGACGACCGCGAACCGCCCCTGCCCGACGAGGTCGAGGGTCGACGCCTTGACGCCGTCGACGGTCACCCAGGTGTGCGGGATCCGGGCGCCCGGCCACGTGGTGGGCTGGGCGTACAGCTCGGGGTCGAGCGCGAACTCCGGCTCCGGCGTGCCGTCCGGCAGGACCGCGCCCGAGGCGTACCGGTGGTTGTGCTCCACCCCGTGCGCGTCGAACTCGTACTGCTTGAAGGCGATGGCCTCGCGCAGGGCGGCGCGCACCCGCTCGCCGTCCGCGCCCGGCGCCTTGCGGAGCTCGAGCTGGGCCTCGAGCCGCGCGGGGTCGCTCGTGTCCTCGAGCTCCAGCGCGGCGAGGATGCGGCCCGTGTCGGCGATGCTCTGGTTGGCGCGCTCGACGATCTGCCGCGCGACCGGGGCCCGCTCGGCGTCGTAGGAGTCCAGCAGCGCCGGGTCCGCCGTCCCGGCGACGACGTGGGCGAGCTTCCAGGCGAGGTTGTAGGAGTCCTGGATCGACGTGTTCGAGCCCAGGCCGTTCGTCGGAGGGTGCCGGTGGACGGCGTCGCCCACGCAGAAGACGCGACCCCTCGCCAGGGTCGTGGCGTAGTGGTGGTTCACGGTCCACGGGGACGCGGACCTCACGCGCATCTCGAAGTCGTCGGTGCCCACGAGGTTCACGGCGAGCTCGCGCACGAACTCGTCGGTGAGCTCCGGCGGGCCGGCGGCGACCTCGTAGCCCCACATGACCATCCACTCGGTCCAGGGCTTGATCATGCGCAGCACGCCGAGCCCCACGCCCTCGCGCTCCGCGCCCGGCTGCAGCATCCAGTAGAGGACCGACGGCCGATGGGCGACGAAGCTGGAGAGGTCGGCCTCGAACACGATGCTCAGCGACCCGCCCACGGCCCCCGGGCCCTCGTAGGGCAGGTCCAGGTGCTCCGCCACCCTGCTCCGCGCCCCGTCGGCACCGACGAGGTAGCGCGAGCGCACCCGGTAGGTCGCCCCGGTGAGCCGGTCGCGGACGGTGGTGGTGACGCCGTCGGCGTCCTGCACGTGGTCGACGTACTCGGTGTCGAAGCGCACGGTCGCCCCGCGCTCCTGCGCCGCCTGCACGAGGATCGGCTCGGTGATGGTCTGCGGCGCGTCGACCATCGGGCTCGGGCTCTGCAGCTCGTACCGGGCGCGGCGCGCCGTGTCGGTGCCCCAGGAGGGGATGCGCCCGAGCTCCTCGCCCGCCAGGCTCGTGCAGAACGTCGTGTTGCCCATCGAGTCCCACGGCGTCGCCTCGCGCAGCAGCGCGTCCTCGAGCCCCATGTCGCGCAGCGCCTCCATCGTGCGCTGGTTGGTGATGTGCGCGCGGGGGCTGTCGGCGAGGCGGCCGTACTTGGTCACCACCACGACGCGCGTGCCGTAGGTGGCGAGGAAGAGGGCCGCCGAGGCGCCCGCGGGCCCGGTGCCGACGACGAGGACGTCGGTCTCGAGCACGGGGAGGTCGGGGACGGGGGAGTCGTGGGTCATCGCGATCAGCTCCTGGTCGTGAGGGTTTCGACGCCCCGCACGGTAGCGAGAACCGGCCCTCACCTGCAGCGACGTCCCGAACGGGTGTGGCGCGCCGTCCGCCGTCATACTGCACGGATGGTGGACCGGGAGTCGGTACGGAGCTGGGTCGCGGGGTACGAGCAGGCATGGCGCGAGAGCGACGCCGACGCCGTCGCGCGCCTGTTCACGCCGGACGCGCGGTACGCGCGCTCGCCCTACGACCCCGAGGAGCTCGTGGGCCACGACGCGATCCGCGGGTTCTGGACCGTCGACCAGGACTCGGCGTTCACGATGGCGGCCGAGCCGCTCGCCGTCGAGGGCGACGTCGCCGTCGTCCGGGTCGAGGTGGGCTACACCGCGCCCCGGGAGCAGGAGTACCGCGACCTGTGGGTGCTGCGCTTCGCCCCCGACGGTCGCGTCGCGGACTTCGAGGAGTGGGCGTACTGGCCCGGGAAGGCCTGGACGGCGGCGACCTGAGGGGTGCGCCGCCGCCCGGCCGGCGCGGTCACGGGCGCGCGCCCCCGCGGGCGTCCATGCGGGCGAGGAGCCGGGGGAAGACGTCGCCCAGGCGCAGGCCGTCGTGCTCGAACTCGTTGGTCACCCAGGCGCGAGCGTTCCCGACGTGGGCCGCCGTCTCCAGCGAGAGCCCGGCGTCGACGAACATGTCGTCGTGGTAGACGGCGGCCTCGAGCGGCACCTCGTTGCGGGCGAGGACGTCGAGGTCGTACAGGTCGTCCCAGCCGGTGCGCGCGGCCAGCGCCTCGGCGGCGGCGCGGAACGGGCGCAGCGCCGAGACCTGCTCGAACATCCAGGGGTAGATCATCTCGCCCGTGAACAGCAGCGGCCGGGCGTCGGCGTCGAACGACGCGTCGTCGTCGCGCACCCGCTGCGCCGCCCATGCCGTGGCGCCGGTGCCGGACTGCGCGTAGATCGACTCGTGCAGGACGGCGTACATCGGGTTGGTGGCGAAGCCCGTGGCGGCCTCCACCTCGGCGAGGAAGGTGTCGGTCAGGTCGTCCGGCGCGGCGTCGTCGAAGGCCTCGTCCACGATCCAGTGCACGCGCTCGAAGCCGGGGCCCATGCCGAAGGCCATGCCGAGGGTCTGGAACCGCTCGACGGTGAGCACGTCGCCGCCGGGCAGGCGGACGTCGCCCGTAGCGAGCCGGTCGGCGATGCGCGCCACGCGGTCGACGTCGTCGGGGTACCGCTCGCGGTAGAGCGCGTTCTTGGCGACCACGCGCGGCTGGGTGCGCCGGTAGACGTCCTCGGCGCTCGCGGTGAGGCCCGCCAGCCCGCCCGTGACGTACGACGCGGACACGCCCTCGGGGGCGCGCGACAGGTACGTGAGCGTGAGGAACCCGCCGTACGACTGACCGAGCGTCGACCAGCGCCGGGCGCCGTACACGGTCTTCCGCACGTGCTCGGCGTCGGCGACGATCGAGTCGGCGCGAAACCGGGTCAGGTGCTCGGCCTGGGCCTCGGCGGACCCCAGCGCGGTGAGCGCGCCAGCGCGGACCGCCGTCGAGCGGCCGGTGCCGCGCTGGTCGAGCAGCACCACGCGGAACCGCTCGAGCGCCGCGCCCACCCAGCCGTCGGGGCCGGTGGGGCGAGGACCCTTGCCGCCCGGGCCGCCCTGGAGGAAGACGAGCAGCGGCAGGTCGTCGGCGCGCCTCGTGGGGTCCACGAGCTCGCGGACGAAGAGGGAGATCGTGCGCCCGTCGTCGGGGCGCGACCAGTCCAGCGGCACCGTGAGGGTGCGGTCGGTGACGTGGACGCCGGGGATCGTGTACTCGCGCGTCGAGGTGACGGTGCCGTTGCTCACCGGCCCAGCGTAGGCC
>NZ_JBHXAW010000099.1:0-13610 GCF_042726645.1 Isoptericola sp. NPDC060257 | reverse complement strand
CTCACTCGGACTTCTCGGCGGCCTGCTCGCCCTCGGCGGCAGGCGTCTCCTCGGCGGCGGGGGCCTCCTCGGCAGCCGGGGCGGCCTCGGTCGCCTCGGCGGCCGGCGCCTCCTCGGCGGCGGGGGCCTCGGCCTGCGCGGCCTCGGCACCGGCCAGGAGCTCGCGCTCCCACTCGGCCAGCGGCTCCGCCTCGGCGGTCTCCGCGGCCTCGCCCTTCTTGCCGGAGTGGCGCTGCAGCAGGCCCTCGGCCGCGGCGTCGGCGATCACGCGGGTGAGCAGCGTGACGGAGCGGATCGCGTCGTCGTTGCCCGGGATGGCGTAGTCGACGTCGTCGGGGTCGCAGTTGGTGTCGAGGATCGCGACGACGGGGATGCCCAGCTTCTTCGCCTCGTTGACAGCCAGGTGCTCCTTGTTCGTGTCCACGATCCAGACCGCCGAGGGGGTCTTGGCCATGTCACGGATGCCGCCCAGCGTGCGCGCGAGCTTGTCCTTCTCGCGACGCAGGACGAGGAGCTCCTTCTTCGTCAGCGCCGAACCGGCGACGTCGTCGAAGTCGATCTCCTCGAGCTCCTTGAGGCGCTGGAGGCGCTTGTGCACGGTGGTGAAGTTGGTGAGCATGCCACCGAGCCAGCGGTGGTTCACGTACGGCATGCCGACGCGGGCGGCCTGCTCGGCCACGGGCTCCTGCGCCTGCTTCTTGGTGCCGACGAACAGGATGCTGCCGCCGTGGGCGACGGTCTCCTTGACGAACTCGTAGGCGCGGTCGATGTACGACAGCGACTGCTGGAGGTCGACGATGTAGATGCCGTTGCGCTCCGTGAAGATGAACCGCTTCATCTTCGGGTTCCAACGGCGGGTCTGGTGTCCGAAGTGGACACCGCTCTCGAGGAGCTGGCGCATGGTCACGACGGCCATGACACGTCCTTTCGCCGCGTGCGCCGGATCCTCCGGGCTGCACGCGCGTCAGGCGACCGGGCTGCTGCTGCAGGTCTCCGGTCGCGGTACTCGGTTCGTCGGTGACGGGCATCGGGCCCGGCACCCCTGGCGTCACGCCGGGCCGGCACCGTTCCCAGGGGACCCGGGGACGGACCGCTGCCGACGCGGCCGCGCCCTGCACCCGGCGGGCCGGGTCGCGGGGCGCGTACGTGACGCGCGATGTCGACCGGTTCGCGTCCGCTCCCCCGGCCCGGCGAGACCGCAGGACGTCGAGGACGGTCCACGGGATCCACCGGGATGGTTCGGGAAGGCGAGGCACAAGCCGATCGCGGCAGCCAGTCTACCCGACGGTTCCGGGCCTCTCCGCCCACCGGCCATCGCCCACCTGCCGCCCCGACCGACGCGCCCGGCGCAGCCCTCGTCGGACGACGCGGCGCGCGGCGCCAACGCCCCGAGCCTGCCCCCAGGAGTCCGGCGCCACGGGCGGTCCACAGCGCCTCGGCCCGCTCGCCCAGCGGCCCGCCGGCTCCGCCAGCCTGCTCCCATGAAGCTTCCCGCCTCGACCGTCCGGGCATCGGCCCGCCGTGGCCGGCAGGTCGTTCGTGCCGCCGCGTGCCCCGTCGGGTCGTCCGGCCCCGCCACGACGGTCGCCCGACCCCTCATGAGACTCGTCGTCGGGCTCGTCGCGGTCGGCGTCGTGGGCCTCCTGGCCGCGGCACCGCTCGCCGGCGCGGCGCCTCCGGCACCGGCCCCGCACGCTGACGGCCAGGGATGGACGCGTCCCGTGCCCGGCGACGTCGTGCACCCGTTCGACCCGCCCGCCGAGGAGTGGGCCGCGGGCCACCGCGGAGTGGACCTCGCCGCCGCGACGGGCGAGCGGGTGCGGGCACCGGCCGCGGGAACGGTGTCGTTCGCCGGGCAGGTCGCGGGCAAGCCCGTCGTGGTGGTCGCGCACCCCGGCGGCCTGCGGTCCACGTTCGAGCCCGTCGCCGCCTCGGTGGGCCTCGGCGACCCGGTGGCCGCGGGCGACGTCGTGGGCACGCTCACTGGGCCGGGGCACTGCGCGCCCGCCGGGTGCGTGCACTGGGGCGTGCTGCGCGGTGAGGTCTACCTCGACCCGCTCGCCCTGCTCGGCCAGGCGCCCCCGATCGTGCTGCTGCCCGGCGGTCCGTGAGCGGAGGCTGCGCGCGGTCGGGCCGACGCCCACGAGCCTGCGCCGACGACCAGGACGGGCGACCAGGGCGGGCGAACGGAACGGGCGAACGGAACGGGTGAACGGAACGGGCCAACGGAACGAGCCAACGGGCGCTCGGACCGATCAGGCGCGCGGGAACGCCTGCACGAACACCTGGCGCAGCCGCTCGTCGTCCACGTGGGTGTACCGCTGCGTGGTGCCGAGGTCGGAGTGCCCCAGCACCTCCTGGACGGACCGTAGGTCCGAGCCGCCCTGCAGCAGGTGCGTCGCCGCGGAGTGCCGCAGCGCGTGCGGGGCCACGTCCTCCACGCCCGCCCGGGCCGCGAGCTGGTGCACCGCGTCGCGGACCTGTCGCTGCCCCCAGCGGCCCCCGCGCGCCCCCAGGAGGAGCGCGGCCCCGGACGTCGGCTGCAGCAGAGCCGGCCGACCGTGCGCCAGCCACTCGGACACCGCGCGCGCCGCCGGGACGCCGAACGGCACCACCCGCTCCTTGCCGCCCTTGCCGAGCACCCGCACGAGCCGGTCCGTGAGGTCGACGGCGGGCACGTCCACCTGCACCAGCTCGCCGACGCGGATGCCGCTGCCGTACAGGAGCTCGGCCGCGGCCCACGCGCGCAGCGCCGCGGGGCGATCCTCCGGCTCCGCGGTGTGCGCGACCTCGCGGGCGGTGTCGAGGAGCGTCGCGGCCGCGTCAGCGCTCAGCACCGTCGGCAGGGTCCGCGACACCTTCGGGCTGGCCAAACGCGCCGTCGGGTCCGTCTGCACCAGCCCGACGCGGTACGCCCACCGCAGGAAGGTCCGCGCCGCGGCGCCGCGTCGGGCGATGGTCGCCCGGGCCAGGCCGCGCTCGGCCTGCGCGGCGAGCCAGCCGCGCAGCACGACCACGTCGACCCCCGGCAGGCCGTCGACCCCGTGCCGCACCGCGTACCGCAGGAGCGACCCGACGTCGGCGCGGTACGCACGTCGCGTGTGCGCCGAGTGCCCGCGCTGGACCTCGAGATACTCGTCGAAACGCGCCAGCGCCCCCGCGAGCGGCGCCGGCAGCGGCGGCAGGTCCGGATCGGTGTCCATCCAGGTCAGTGTGCCCCTGAGCCGTCTCAGGACGGGTGAGGCGCCGCGCGTGTCGAGGTCGTCCACCGCCGCGACGCCCCTCGTGCGACCCGACCCGCCACCGCCGGACGACCTCGCGCACCGGCCCGTCGCCTCAGCCGTTCGGCGTCGTCCTGCCCGCCCCGCCGTCGGCGCGTCGGACGCGGCGCCACCGGCCGGCCTCCTGGGCGGCGAGCCCGCACAGCTCGAGGGCACCGAGCCCGGCGAGCAGCTCGCCCGGCGCGAGCCCGGCCGTCCGCGCCAGCGCGTCCATTGCGGCCGCGCCCCGTGCCGGCAGCGCGTCCCACACCTGGCACGCACGCTCGCCGAGAGCCTCGACCTCCGCCGGGATGCGCCGGCGCGACAGCGCACGGGCGGCGCGTCCCGGCACGGGAGCCCCCTCGCGGGAGCCCGGCGCAGCGTCGCCGTCGTACGGACCGGCGAGCTCGGCCACCTCGGCGGCGTCCGTCACGCAGACCGCCGCCCCGTCCCGCAGGAGCGCGTGGCACCCGGTCGAGGCACCCGACGTCACCGGGCCGGGCACCGCACCGAGGGGGCGCAGCAGTCGCGTCGCGTGCCGTGCCGTCGACAGCGCCCCCGACCGCCAGGCGGCCTCCACCACGACGGTCGCGCACGACACGGCCGCGATGATCCGGTTACGGGCGAGGAAGCGCTGCTTGAACGGCGCCGACCCGGGCGGGACCTCGCTCACCACCGCGCCCGCGCCGTCCGCCAGGCGTCGCAGCAGGTCCTGGTTGCCCGGCGGGTAGAAGCGGTCGACGCCGCCGGCGAGGACCGCCAGGGTGGGAGCACCTCCGGCGACCGCCCCGCGATGGGCCGCGGCGTCGATCCCGTACGCCCCGCCCGACACGACGGCGAAGCCACGGTCCGCGACACCGGCCGCCAGGTCCGCCGCCACGTGGTCCCCGTAGGCGCTCGACGCCCGCGCCCCGACGAGCGCGACCGACCGCTCCGTCAGCGCGGCGAGGTCGGCGTCGCCCCGCACCCACAGGGCGAAGGGCTCTTCCGGTCCCAGCGCGGCGAGCCGCGCCGGCCAGCGCGCGTCCCCGGGCACCAGCAGCGTGCCGCCGAGCCGTTCGAGGACCCGCAGCTCCCGCCGCGGGTCGAGCCGCTCGAGCCGCGGCGCCCACCGGGCGACCCCCTCCATCAGCCGGTCGGCGGCGACGTCGCTGCCCAGCGGCTCGACCGCCGACCCCCGGAGGGCGCGCGCCGGGTCGCGGACCGCGTCGACGACCCACTCCAGCGCCGCCGGAGCGCCGAGGTGCGCGACGAGGGCGCCCGCCACCGCGTCGGCCGGCTCGGCCAACCGGCTCCACGCGGCGCGGGCGAGCACCGGGTCGTCCACCGCGAAGGGCAGCCCTCCGGCGTCGAGCGACCGCGTCGCGGTCAGTGTCGACTCCACGGCCGACTCCACGGCCGGCTCCACGGCCGGCTCCACGCCCGGCTCCGCGACCGGCTCACGCATGGCTCCCCCTCGTGCGCATCGTCACGGCCCTGGAGACGTCGTCGACCGTCGGTGCGGCGCGCCCCGCGAGGTCGGCGTGCGTCCACGCGATCCGCAGCACCCGGTCGGCCCCGCGCAGGCTGAGCACTCCCCGGTCGACCATCTGCTCGATCGGCTGCAGCACCCCCGGTGCTCGCGACCGCTCCCGCAACCACCGCCCGGGCACCTCCGCGTTCGTGGTCCAGGGCGTCCCGGCCAGCCGCTCGCGGGCGGCGGCCCTGGCCTGGGCGACCCGGGCCGCGACCACCACCGACGACTCCCCCTCCGACCGTGCCGTCCGTTCCGCCCGCGTCACGGGCAGCACCTCCACCTGCAGGTCGACGCGGTCGAGCAGCGGCCCCGACAGGCGACCGAAGTACCGGCGCTTCGCCATGGGCGTGCAGGAGCAGTCCAGCCCCTTGTTCACCGACGCCATCCCGCACGGGCAGGGGTTCGCCGCCAGCACCAGCTGGAAGCGCGCCGGGTAGCGGGCGGCTCCCCCGGAACGGTGCAGCACCAGCTCCCCCTGCTCCAGCGGCTGGCGCAGCGTCTCCAGCACGCGGGACGGGAACTCGGGGGCCTCGTCCAGGAGCAGCACCCCTCGGTGCGCGCGGGAGACCGCGCCGGGCCGGGCCAGGCCGCTGCCCCCGCCGACGATCGCGGCCGGGGTGGCCGTATGGTGCGGGTCCTCGAACGGCGGACGCGTCAGGAGGCCGTTCCCGGGGTCGAACGTCCCGGCCACCGAGTGCACGGACGTCACCTCCACGGCCTCGGAGGGCGTGAGGTCCGGCAGGATGCCCGGCAGCCTGGCGGCCAGCATGGTCTTGCCCGCACCCGGCGGCCCGACCAGGAGCAGATGGTGCCCGCCGGCGGCCGCGACCTCGAGCGCCATCCGCGCCTGCACCTGCCCGACCACCTCCGCGAGGTCCCCCGGCGGCCGGCGCGGCGCGGACTGCCGCGCCGCCCGGACCGGGTCCAGCACCGGCGGCTCGGCGAGCTCGCCGCCGTGGAGCAGCACCACCTCGGCCAGGCTCGACGCCGCGTGGACGCGCGCCCCGGGGACCAGCCGGGCCTCGTCAGCGTCCCCGGTCGCGACCACGACGTCGGGGCAGCCCGCCTCGACGGCCGCGGCGACCGCAGGGAGCACCCCGCGCACGGGCTGGAGGCGCCCGTCGAGGCCGAGCTCCGCCAGGTGCACCACCCGGTCCAGCCCGGCCCGGGGTACCACGCCGTCCCCCGCGAGCACGGCGACCGCGATGGCGACGTCGAACGACGAACCGGACTTGCGCAGCGACGCGGGCGACAGGTTGACGGTGATCTTGCGGTGCGGCCACTTGATGCCGGTGGAGAGCACCGCGGCCCGCACCCGCTCGCGCGACTCGTTGAGCGCCGTGTCCGGCAGCCCCACCAGCGTGAACCCGGGGACGGACGCCGCGAGCTGCGCCTGCACCTCCACGACGTGCCCCGTCAGCCCGGTGAGGGCGACAGCCGCCGTCGTCCCGAGGCCCATCAGAGCACCCCCACGAGATGCTCGACCTGCGCGGCGCCCGCCCGCGGCAGCACCACGGCCACCACGTCGACCCGGACCTCGCGGCAGCGCACGTCCCGGTGCTCCACCAGCCACTGCCCCGTGAGCCGGCGGATCCGGGACAGCTTGGCGACCGTCACCGCCTCCGCGGGGTGGCCGAACGCGGTGCCCCGTCGCGTCTTCACCTCGATCGCGACCAGCACGTCGCCGTCGCGCGCGACGAGGTCGAGCTCGCCTCCCGTGCCGCGCCAGTTGCGCTCGAGCACCTCCAGGCCCTGCGCCTCGACGTGGCGCGCGGCCACCCGTTCCCCGTACCGCCCGACGGCGTCCTTCGCCCGCATCGAACCACCTCCGCGGGGAAGCCTCGCGGCCCGGTGCAGGGCCGACGCGCACGCGGACGGTGTCCTGTGGACGAGGGGCGCAGGGGGCGGCCTGTGGGCAGCCTCCATGCCTACCGGCGCCTCGTGGCGTCGACAGGGAGCGAGCTACAGGGCGAGCTCGGCCTTCGCGAGCTCCTCCACGTTGACGTCCTTGAACGTCACCACGCGCACCGACTTCACGAACCGCGCGGAGCGGTAGACGTCCCACACCCAGGCGTCGGCCAGCCGGAGCTCGAAGTAGACCTCGCCGGCGGCGGACCGCACCTGCAGGTCCACCTGGTTGGCGAGGTAGAACCGCCGCTCCGTCTCCACGACGTACGAGAACAGGCCCACCACGTCGCGGTACTCGCGGTACAGCGCGAGCTCCATCTCGGTCTCGTAGTTCTCGAGGTCTTCGGCGCTCACAGGGCCATCATCCCATCGGGCGGGTCGAGGGCGAGGGCCGCGGCGGGCGCGCCGGGCGCCGGGACCGCGCCGTCGTCCGCGAGGGCGCGCAGGTTCCACGACCGGCGGTGCTGCGGCGTCGGGCCGAGCCGGCGCAGCGCGTCCAGGTGGGCGGGCGCCGAGTACCCCTTGTTCTGGTCCCACGCGTACGCCGGGTACTGGCGCGCCAGACGCACGAGCAGCCCGTCCCGCTCCACCTTGGCGAGCACGCTCGCGGCCGCGACCGAGGAGCACTGCAGGTCCGCCTTGACGAGGGTGCGCACCCCCGGCTCGGGCGCCTCGGGCCCGAGCGGGTCGAGGGCCGCCGCCTCGAACAGGTCGACGTCGCCCCGGCTCAGCCAGTCGTGCGAGCCGTCGAGGAGCACCACGTCCACGTCGCCGCACGTCCGCCGGACCTGGGCCAGCGCCCGCCGCCCGGCGAGCCGCAGCGCGGCCACGATGCCGTGCGCGTCGATCTCCGCCGGCCCCGCGTGCCCGACGGCCCACGCGACGCCCCAGCGCTGCAGCTGCGGCACCATCGCGACCCGTGCCGCCGGGGTGAGGAGCTTCGAGTCGGTCAGCCCCTGGGGCGCCGTCCGCGTCGCCGCGTCCACGACGACGACCCCCACGCTCACGGGCCCGGCGAGGGAGCCGCGCCCCACCTCGTCCATGCCCGCGACCAGCCGTGCGCCGCCCGTGAGCAGCGCACGCTCCTGGCGCAGCGTCGGGCTCCGGCGCTGCTTGGCGCCGACGCCGGCCGTGCGGCGGCGGGGCGGCGTGGGTCGGCGCACCGTCTCCGGCCCGGACGTCGCCCGGACGGGCTCGACGCCGTCCTGCCCTGCGTCCTGCGCGGGGCCGCGCTCGACCAGCGACGTCACGGCTCCGGGACCTTCGCGAAGACGTCGCCCGGGTTGCGCAGGAGCTTCGCGTCGCCCAGCGGCCACACGGTGGCGAACGCCGACCCGACGACGTTGTCCATCGGCACGAACCCGCCGCCGGGCTTGCCCGTGTTGTAGCGGGAGTCCTGCGAGTTCTGCCGGTTGTCGCCCATGACGAACAGGAAGTCGTCGGGCACGACCGTGTCGAACGGGTCCTGGCTCGGCACCGAGCCCGGCTTGATGTACGACTCCTCGTCGATCGGCTCCCCGTTGATGCTCACGCGGCCCTGGTCGTCGCAGCACGTCACGTGGTCGCCGGGCGTCCCGACGACCCGCTTGATCAGGTGGTCGCCCGTCTCCTGCGGCAGGAGCCCCACGAACGTCAGGACGTTCGTCACCGCCTGTCCCACGGGGGTCCGCTCGGGCGGCTCGTACGGCGGCAGCCAGCCGCCGGGGTCCTTGAACACCACGATGTCGCCCCGGTGGACGTCGAACACGTCCGGCACCATGCGGGAGACCATGACCCGGTCACCGATCTCCAGCGTGTCCTCCATCGACCCGCTGGGGATGTAGAACGCCTGCACCAGGAACGTCTTGATGAGCCACGACAGGACCAGCGCGCTGACCACGATGATCGCGGTCTCGCGCAGGACGCCGAGCCCTCGGCTCGGGGCCGGTCCCTCGGCGGGGGCAGGGCGGCCCGCCCCGACCACGGCGTCGAAGCCCTCGACCCCGTCGCCGGAGCCGGTGCCCGCGGGGTCGTGGGGACGGGGATCGCGCGCGCTGGGCCGGTCTGTCACGGGATCGGAGTCTGCCACGCCCTCACTCTTTCACTCGCCACCGTCCACGGCGAAACCGCGACGGGCCCCCGGTCGCGCTCCGGCGGCGGCCCCGGCCGACCCCGGGGACGACGACGGACGGACGGCCCTGCCATCGGCAGGACCGCCCGTCCGGGGGTGCGCGTCAGCGCGTCGCGACGCGGCGCATCACGCCGCGCGGCCTCACTTCGAGGTCGGCGCGGTCTCGCGCTTCTCGCGGATCTTCGCCTTCTTGCCGCGCAGGTTGCGCAGGTAGTACAGCTTCGCCCGGCGGACGACGCCGCGGGAGACGACCTCGATCGAGTCGATGGTCGGGGCGTGCAGGGGGAACGTCCGCTCCACGCCGACGCCGAAGCTGATCTTGCGGACGGTGAACGTCTCGCGGACGCCGCCGCCCTGGCGCGCGATGACGATGCCCTGGAACGCCTGGACGCGCGAGCGGTTGCCCTCGACGACCTTGACGTTGACCTTGACGGTGTCGCCGGCGCGGAAGTCCGGGACGTCGGAGCGCAGCGAGGCTGCGTCGACGGAGTCGAGCGTGTGCATGGTGGTCTCCCCGCCCTGCCACAGGTCAGGAGCAAGATCGTGGCGCGCCCGCAGGGGGCACACGGAATCTGACGTGTCGGTGGGTGCGTCGGCTCCTCGACCAGGCGGGCTGACCAGCAGCCCGTCGTGACCTCCCCTGTGGCAGAGGCCGGGTCGGCGAACGCACCAGCGCCCTATTCTGCCACACGTCCCGGCGCGGACCCCGGCTCGGGCTCCGCCGCGGGACGGAGGCGTCCGTCACGCACCTCCCAGCCGAGGCCGGCGAGGACGGCGCGGTCCGCCTTGTCCAGCGACGCGGGGTCGAGCGCGGCCACCATGTCGGGGCGCCGTGCGGCCGTCCGCTCCAGCGCCCGGTCGCGACGCCAGCGCTCGATCCGGGCGTGGTGGCCGGACAGGAGCACCTCGGGCACCTCGAGCTCCGCCCACTCCGGCGGCTTCGTGTACACCGGGTACTCCAGCAGGCCGGCCGCGCCGTGCGACTCCTCGACCAGCGAGTGCGGGTTCCCGACGACGCCCGGCAGCAGCCGCCCGAACGCCTCGATCATCACGAGCGCGGCCACCTCCCCGCCGTTGAGCACGTAGTCGCCGATGGACAGCTCGCTGACGCGGTGGCCTGCGGCGCGGGTGCGCTCCGCGACGCGCGCGTCGATGCCCTCGTACCGGCCGCACGCGATGACCACGTGCTCCTCGGCCGCGAGCGCCTCGGCGTGCCGCTGCGTGAAGACGTCGCCCGACGGCGTGGGCACGACCAGGTGCCCGCCACCGCCCGCCGGCAGGACGTCGTCGAGCGCCCGCCCCCAGACGTCCGGGCGCATGACCATGCCCGCTCCCCCGCCGAACGGGGTGTCGTCGACCGTGCGGTGCCGGTCGGTGGTCCAGTCCCGCAGGTCGTGCACCCGCAGGTCGAGCAGCCCGGCCCTGCGCGCCTTGCCGACCAGCGACAGGTCCAGCGCGGCGAGGTAGTCGGGGAAGATCGAGACGACGTCGACGCGCACGTCAGGCCTCGTCCTGGGCGCCGTCCGCCCGGTCGACGACGGCGGACTCCGCGTCGCGGGCCAGCAGCCCGCCCGGGGGCGTCAGGACGACCCGCCCGCCGGCGACGTCGACCACGGGCACGATGGCGCGGACGAACGGGACGAGCGTGCGCTCGCCGCCGGTCTCCCGCACGACGAGCGCGTCGTGCGCCGGCAGGTGCTCGAGGCCGGTCACCTCGCCGACCACGGTCCCGTCCTCGAGCTCGGCCCGCAGGCCCTGCAGCTCGTGCGGGTACCAGGCGTCCTCCTCGTCGGAGGCGTCGGCCTCGACGACGAGCTCGACGCCGCGCAGCGCCTCGGCCGCGGTGCGGTCGGCCACCTCCGCGAAGGACACGAGCCAGCGGCCCTGGTGCACCCGCGCGGCCGTCACCGTCAGCGGCCCGGCCTCGGCCGGCTCGGTCGCGAGGGTGAGGCCCACCGCGAGCCGTTCCTCGGGGTTGTCGGTGCGCAGGTCGAGGCCGACCTCGCCCCGGAGCCCGTGCGCCCGCCCGACGCGCGCCACCACCAGCTGCATGACCACTCCTGTCTCGAACTGTTCTCGTGGACCGGTGACCACCGGTCCAGCATCCCTCGCGGCAGACGACGAGGCCCGGCCCCACTCTCGGTGGGGTCGGGCCTCGTCAGTGCTACGGCAGCGGGTGCGGCACGCGTCAGCGCCGGTCGACGTCCACGACGTCGACCCGCACGGGGCCGTCCGTCGCGAGCGCGCCGACCACCGTGCGCAGCGCCTTCGCCGTCCGTCCGCCCCGACCGATCACGCGGCCGAGGTCGTCGGGGTGCACCCGCACCTCGAGCAGGTCGCCCCGGCGCTGCGTCCGCGAAGCCACCCGGACGTCGTCCGGGTTGTCCACGATGCCGCGCACCAGGTGCTCGAGGGCCTCGGCGAGCATCAGGCCTCGGCCTCAGCCTCGGTGGCCTCGGCCGCCGGCTCGTCGGCCTTCTTCTCGGCAGCCTTCGCCTTGACCTTCTCGGCCTCGGCGGCGACGGCCTCGACCGCGGCGGCGCTGTCGGCCTTCGCGGTCTTGGTCTTGAGGGTGCCCTCGGCGCCCGGAAGACCCTTGAACTTCTGCCAGTCACCGGTGATCTTGAGCAGCGCGGCGACCTGCTCGGTCGGCTGCGCGCCGACGCCGAGCCAGTACTGCGCCCGCTCGGACTTGATCTCGATGAACGACGGCTCCTCGGTCGGGTGGTACTTCCCGATCTCCTCGATGACGCGCCCGTCGCGCTTGGAGCGCGAGTCGGCCACGACGACGCGGTAGTACGGGGCCCGGATCTTGCCGAGGCGCTTCAGACGAATCTTGACGGCCACTGTGGTGGTGTCTCCTGGTTCTGGTGGGGCGACCTCACGCGCCGCCGGGTGGGGTCCTGGCGGTGTCCGGAGGTCAGGAACACGACCTGCGCAGGAGAGAGGGGCCTGGGCACGCCGAGTACCCCGCCATTGTGCCAGACCGGGCGCGCCCGCTCCAACCACGGGTGACGCACCTCTCGCGCCCGCGCGGGGAGGTCAGCCGCGGACGACCTGCCCGCGCAGCACGACGGCGGTCGGGTGCCGCAGCACCTCGATGTCCTCGCGCGGGTCGGCGGGGTACACCACCAGGTCCGCGCTGGACCCTTCGACGAGGGCGCCGAAGCCCAGGAGCTCGCGCGCCCGCCAGGTCGCCATCGCGACGACGTCGGCGGCGGGGATGCCGGCCGCGACCAGCTCGGCGCACTCGTCCACGACCCGCCCGTGCCCTAGGGTGCCGCCGGCGTCCGTCCCGACGAGCAGCGGGACGCCCGCCTCGTGGAGCGTGCGCACGTGCTCGTACCGGCGGGCGTGCATGCGCCGCATCCGCGCCGCGTACTCGGGGTACTTCCCCTCGGCCTGCCGGGCGATCTCTTCGAAGCGGGCCACCTGGAGCAGCGTGGGGGTCACGGGGATGCGCCGCGCCGCGACCTCGTCCACGAGCGGTCCGACGATGCCGGTGCCGTGCTCGATGCCGTCCACGCCCGCGGCGAGCAGGTCGGGCACGACCTCCTCGGAGAAGGCGTGCACCGTCACGCGCGCGGCCTCCGCGTGCGCGGCGGCGACGGCCTCCGTGAGCACGTCGCGCGGCCACAGCGGGCCGAGGTCGCCCGCCTCGCGGTCGATCCAGTCCCCGACCAGCTTGACCCAGCCGTCCGCGCCGCGCGCCTGGGCGCGCACCGCGTCGGGGAGCGCTCCCACGTCGTCGAGCTCCAGGCCGAAGCCCCGCAGGTAGCGCTTGGGGCGGGCCAGGTGCCGCCCGGCGCGCACGAGGCGCGGCAGGTCGGGGCGTTCCTGGACCCAGGACGTGTCCACGGGCGAGCCCGCGTCGCGCACGAGCAGGACGCCGGAGTCGCGATCGGCGACGGCCTGGGCCTCCGCCTTCTCCTGGTCGACCGCGCCGTCCGGGCCGAGGCCCACGTGGCAGTGCACGTCCACCAGACCCGGCAGCACCCAGCCCTCGAGCTCGCGGGTGGCGCTGCCCTGGGGCGACGGCCGCGTCAGGCTGACCCGCCCGTCGCGCACCCACATCTCGCCGACGTCGCGATCGTGACCGAGCAGGACGTGGCCGGTGACGTGCAGCGGGACGTGCGGGGCAGACATGGTCGAAGGCTACCGAGTCGGGGGGCCGGGCCGTGGACGCCGGTCCGTGCGCGTCAGCGTCCGCCGAGCAGCTTGTCGAGCCCGTCCGGCAGCTGGAGCTTCGAGAGGTCCTGCTCGGCCGGCTTCTCGCCGCCCATCCCGAACGCGGAGCCCTGGGGGGACGACGTCGCGGCGGGGCCGCCGAGCGCGCGCTGCATGGCCTCGCGCTCCTGCTGCGCCCGCTTCGCGGGGTTGCCCGACTTGCCCTTGACCTTCTTCGACGGCGCCTGCTTGCCGCGCGACTTCTTGCCGCCGCCCGGCATCCCCGGCATCCCGGGGACGCCGCCGGGCATGCCCGGCATGCCGCCGCCCTTGCTCATCTGGCGCATCATGTTCTGCGCCTGCGTGAACCGCTCGAGGAGCTGGTTGACGGCCGTCGTCGTCTGGCCGGATCCCCGCGCGATGCGGGCGCGGCGCGAGCCGTTGATGATCTTGGGGTTGTCGCGCTCGGCGGGCGTCATCGACTGGATGAGGGCCTGGACGCGGTCGACCTCGCGCTCGTCGAAGTTCTCGAGCTGCTCGCGCATCTGCCCCATGCCCGGCATCATCCCGAGCATCTTCTTCATGGAGCCGAGCTTCTTCATCTGCTGCATCTGCACCAGGTGTCACAACGCGGTGTCCGGCGGCGTCC
>NZ_JBHXAW010000098.1:0-13669 GCF_042726645.1 Isoptericola sp. NPDC060257 | reverse complement strand
CGTACGTGCGCGAGCGGCCCGAGCCGCGCCGGATCGCCCGCACCGGGTACCGCGACCCCGGCGGCTCCACGCCGTTCCGGCAGGAGCAGGCGCTGAGCGGGGTGCGCGGCACCTGGGAGTCGCGCAGCGAGCAGGAGGGCGCCTCGGCCGAGGTCGCCGAGCGGCTCGGCCGCTCACCCGAGCGGCCGCCGTCATCGTGCCTCGTGCGTACTACTTCGCCGAGCCTCGTACTACCTCGGCAGTCCCGGTACTACCTCGGCGGGCTACTTCGTGTCCTCCGCGAGGGAACCGAGGTACAGGGAGATGACCTTCGGGTCGGACTGCAGCTCGCGCCCGGTGCCGGTGTACGCGTCCTTGCCCTGGTCGAGCACGTAGCCGCGGTCGCAGATCTGCAGGCAGCGGCGGGCGTTCTGCTCCACCATGATGATCGACACGCCGGCCTTGTTGATCATCCGGGTGCGCAGGAACGTCTCGTCCTGGCGCACCGGGGAGAGGCCCGCCGACGGCTCGTCGAGCAGCAGCACGGACGGGTTCATCATGAGCGCCCGGGCCATGGCCACCATCTGGCGCTCGCCGCCGGACATGGCGCCCGCCCGCTGGGTGCGGCGCTCGTGCAGCACGGGGAACAGGTCGCGGATGAACGACCAGCGCTCGTCGAAGACCCTCGGGCGCAGGTACACCCCCATCCGCATGTTCTCCTCGACCGACAGCGACGGGAAGACGTTGTTGGTCTGCGGCACGAACCCGACGCCGCGCGCCACGAGGGCGTTGGCCTTCATGCCGGTGATGTCGTCGCCCCCGAGGGTGACGGTGCCCGAGTGGATCTTGACCAGCCCGAACAGCGCCTTGAGCAGCGTGGACTTGCCGGCGCCGTTGGGGCCGATGATCCCCACCAGCTCGCCCTTGCCCACCTCGATCGAGCAGCCGTCGAGGATGTGCACCCCGGGGATGTAGCCCGCGACGAGGTTGTCGGCCCGCAGCAGGAGCTCCTTCCCCTCGGGGACGCCGCCCTTGTGGGTCTCGGTCGTCAGGGTGTCGCTCATCGCTTCTCCTCCTCGGCCTCGAGGCGGGCCAGGATCTCGGGGTCGAGCAGGGAGTCGTCGCCCAGGTCGGTGTCGTGGTGGGCGCCCAGGTAGGCGTCGACCACGGCCTGGTCCTGCATGACCGTCGCCGGCGGCCCCTCGGCCACGATCCGGCCCTCCGCCATGACCACCACCCAGTCGGAGATGTGCCGCACGGCGTGCATGTCGTGCTCCACGAACAGGACCGTCATGCCCTCGTCGCGCAGCGCCTGCACGTGCCCCAGGAGGGACTGCACGAGGGCGGGGTTCACGCCCGCCATCGGCTCGTCGAGCATGATCATCGTCGGGTCGGTCATGAGGGCGCGCGCCATCTCGAGCAGCTTGCGCTGCCCGCCCGACAGCGACCCGGCGAAGTCGTCGGCCTTCGCGTCGAGCTTGAACCGGGCGAGGATCTCCATCGCCTTCTCGGTGGCCTCCTTCTCGTGCGCCTGCCAGGTGAACGGCAACCAGGAGAGCCAGAAGCGCTCGCCGGGGTTCTTCGGGGACGCGAGCAGCATGTTCTGCAGCACCGTGAGCCGCGACAGAGCCTTCGTGAGCTGGAACGTACGGACCATTCCCGACTGGGCGACGCGCGCCCCGCTCTTGCCGGCGAGCGACTTCCCCTCGAAGCTCCAGCGCCCGCTCTCGGGCGTGTCGAAGCCGGTGAGCAGGTTGAAGAACGTCGTCTTGCCGGCGCCGTTGGGGCCGATGAGCGCGGTGATGGCGCCGCGCTGCACCTCCAGGTGGTCGACGTCGACCGCCGTCATGCCGCCGAAGCGGCGCACGACGTCGTCGGCCACGAGGATGGCGTCCGGCTTGGGCGCCCCGACGACGGGCTCGACCTGCGCGAGGTCGTCGCGCGCCTCGGCGGCGACGGCGGAGGTGGGGGCGACGGCGGCCGCGGCCGCGGCGTCGACGACGGACTCGGGCTGTCCGGCGGCGTCGTGCGCCTGGCCGGACGTGGTCTCTTCGGACATGTCAGCGGACATTGAAGGCCAGCTCCTTCTTGTTCCCGAGGATGCCCTGCGGCCTGAAGATCACGAGGAGCATCAGCGTGATACCCACCAGCATGCCGCCGATCTGCTCCACGTTGGTGGTGCTGATGACGTCCCCCACCCCGGTGTTCTCCGACAGGGCGCGCATCCCGGTACGCATGAACATGTAGGCGCCGAAGAAGATCATCGCGCCGAGCACCGGACCGAAGACGGTGGCGGCCCCGCCGAGCAGCAGCACCGTCCACACGAAGAACGTCATCGTGCGGCCCATCGCGTCGGGGGCGATGGTGATCGGCAGCACGTAGAGGACGCCCCCGAGGGCGCCGAGCATGCCGCCCAGCACCAGCGACTGCAGCTTGTACGAGTACACGTTCTTGCCGAGTGCCCGCACGGCGTCCTCGTCCTCGCGGATGCCCTTGAGCACGCGGCCCCAGGGGCTACGGGTGACGAGCCAGACGAACAGCAGGGCCAGGGCGACGACGCCCCACGCGAAGATCCGCGTCCACCAGGAGTCGGACCCGGTGTTGATGTACTCGAGCGGCCCGATGACGGTACGGCCGTCGGGCAGGGGTGACAGCTCCTGGAAGGTGCCCTTGTAGTTGCGGCCCTGGAGGCCGGAGGCCCCGCCGGTCCACTCCTGCAGCCAGGTGGACCGCCCGATCCACCGGATGATCTCCGCGGCGGAGATGGTGACGATCGCCAGGTAGTCGCCGCGCAGCTGGAGCGTCGGGATGCCGAGCAGCAGCGCGAAGAGCAGGCCCGCGACCAGGGCGACGAGCAGCGCGAGGAAGAACGGCGCGCCCGCGATCGTCGCGATGCCGAAGCCGTAGGCGCCCAGCAGCATGAAGCCGGCCTGGCCCATGTTGAGCAGCCCGGTGTACCCGAAGTGCAGGTTGAGCCCGATGGCGGCGAGCGCGTACGCGGCCGTCGTCGGGGCGATGAGCTCGGCGAGCGACTGGGTGAGGATTCTGAGGAACTCGTCCATGGTCGGTCTCCCTTCAGCCGATCCGCTCGCGGCGGCCCAGGATGCCCTGCGGCCGGATCAGGAGCACGAGGATGAGGATCACGAGCGCCGACGCGTACCGCAGGTCGCTCTGGATCACGAGGTTGGACAGCTCGACCACGAGGCCGATGAGGATCGACCCGACGAGGGCGCCGAACGCGGTGCCGAGGCCGCCGAGCGTCACGGCGGCGAACATGAGCAGCAGGAGCTGCACGCCGAGCTGCCAGTTGAACGACCCGAACGAGATGCCCCACATCAGCCCGGCCAGCGCGGCGAACGCGGTGGCGAGGATCCACACGACGCGGACCACCTTGTCGGGGTCGATGCCGGTGGCCGAGGCCAACGCCGGGTTGTCGGACACGGCGCGGGTGGCCCGGCCCAGCCGGGTGCGGGTGAGGAAGAGCGCGAAGCCGATCAGGCACACCAGCGCCACCGCCATCGAGATCCACGACGTGGTGCTGAGCGTGATCCCCAGCAGCGTCAGGGGCCGCGGGTTGGCCGACAGGATGCGCTCCGACCCGCCGCCGATGAGGAGCTGGATCACGTACTGCAGCGTGATCGACAAGCCGATCGAGACGATCATCAGCTGCATCACCGGGGTGCCCCGGCGGCGCAGCGGCCGCCAGATGGCGGCGTCCTGCGCGACGCCCGTGAGGGCGCAGATAGCGATGGTCAGCAGGCCTCCGACCCAGATCGACATGCCCATCTGGTTGATGGCGATGAAGCCGAGCGCGGCGCCGAGGGCGAACTGCTCGCCGTGGGCGAAGTTCGACATCCCGGTGGTGCCGAAGACGAGGTTGAGGCCGATGGACGCGAGGGCGAGCAGCAGGCCGAAGCGGATGCCGGAGCCGAACTGCTGCCACACCTGGCCCCAGGAGAAGGCCCGCTCGGAGGCGTCGCCCTCCGGCGCCGTCGCGACGCCGTCACCCTCGGTGGTGGTGCCGGTCCCGGCGTCGGTGCCCTCGTCGCCGCCCGGTGCGGTCGTGGTGGCCTCCGCGCTGGGGCTCTCGGAGGCCACGGCCTCGCCCCCGACCCGGAACGCGGCCCGTCCGGTGCCGCCGGTCTGGGCGGTGACCTGGAGCTCGGTCGACGCGCCGTCCGGCAGCTGCTCGCCCGCCGGCAGGGACGCGGGATCGAGCGTGAGGGTGTAGCGGCCGACCTCGGGCACCGCCACCGACGCGGGGGCGTCCGCCGTGGTGGTGACGGTCTCGTCGAAGCCGCCCGGACCGGTGATGGTCACCTCGGCGTCGGCGATCCGGTCGCCCGCGTCGTTCATGACGACGACGGCGACGCAGGCGGTCGAGTCGTCGGGCTTGCAGTCGGTCGCGACGGCGGTCGCGGCCCTCGTGCCCGCGGTACCGGTGCTGGTGGCACCCGTACTGATGCTGGTGGGGGCGCTGCTGGTGTGCGCCGCGTCCGCTCCTGGGGCTGCCTGCGCTGGTGGCGAGGCGAGCACTGCAGGGGCGAGGGCGATCGCGAGCGCTGCCACCGTGCGGCGCAGCGCGATCGCCCTGGTCGGTCGGTCCGTCGTCATCGGCCGGGTCCTCCGTGTGTCGATGTCGTTCCCCCGGGGCGAGCCCGGGGTTCCGCCCGCTCACCCCGTCGATGCAGGGACACTAAAGGCCCCATGTATCCGCGGCGTTTCGCGAGCGTGCCGCGAGTGTAGCGAGCCAGATGTGACGGAGATGACAGATCTAGGTCACAGTCCTGCATCGCGCGGGCGGAATCCGGGCGGCGGCCGCGCGGACCTAGGCTGGCCGGGTGCCCGACGACCTGACCGCTCCCGCAGACCTCGACGCCACGCCCGACACCGACCCCGGCGTCACGCCCGACCGCGCTCCCGTCGCGGAGCGCCGCCCCACCGTCCGCCGGCACCACGGCGACGAGTTCGTCGACGACTACGAGTGGCTGCGCGACAAGTCCTCGCCCGAGGTGCTGGCGCACCTGGAGGCGGAGAACGCGTGGACCCAGGCGCAGCTGGCGCACCTGGCGCCGCTGCGGCAGGCGGTCTTCGACGAGATCAAGGCGCGCACGCTCGAGTCCGACCTGTCGGTGCCCGTGCGGATGGGCGGGTCCTGGTACTACACGCGCACCGAGGAGGGCCGGCAGTACCCGATCCACGCGCGCGTGCCCGCCGCGGGGGAGTGGGCGCCCCCGCAGGTCGAGGCGGGCTCCGTGCCGCCCGGCGAGCAGGTGCTCCTCGACCAGAACGCCGCGGCCGACGGGCACGACTTCTTCTCCCTCGGCTCGTTCGACGTGTCCGAGGACGGCGCGCGGCTCGCCTACGCCGTCGACACCCAGGGCGACGAGCGGTTCACGCTGCGCGTGCGCGACCTGACGACGGGCGCGGACCTGCCCGACGTCGTCGAGGGCACGTTCCCGGGCGCCGTGCTCACGCCCGACGGCCGGTACGTCTTCTACCCCACCGTCGACGACGCGTGGCGGCCCTACCGGATCTGGCGGCACGAGGTCGGCACGCCGGCGTCGGACGACGTGCTGGTGCTGGAGGAGCCCGACGAGCGGTTCTGGATCGGCGTCGGGCTCACGCGCTCGCGCCGCTACCTGGTGATCGAGGCCGGGTCCAAGACGACCAGCGAGGCGCGCGTCCTGGAGGCGGACGACCCCACGGGCGAGTTCCGCGTGGTCTGGGAGCGGCGGGACGACGTCGAGTACACGGTCGAGCACGCCGTGCTGGGTGACGGCGACGGCGCGGGTCGCGACGCGCTCCTCGTGCTGCACAACGACGGCGCGGAGAACTTCGAGCTGGTCGTGACGGACGTGCCGGCGCGCGCCGACGGCGCGGGTGCCCTGGACCCGGCGGCCGCGCGCGTCGTCGTGCCCCACGACCCGGACGTGCGCCTCGAGGGCGTGGACGCCTTCGCGCGCCACGTGGTGCTGAGCCTGCGGCGCGAGGCGCTGCCGCGGGTCGCGGTCGTCGACCTGGCGCGCACGACGGGGGAGCAGTCGTGGACGGCGCGGGAGATCGACGTCGACGAGCCGCTGTTCTCGGTGGCCCTCGACGCGAACCCCACGTGGGAGCAGCCGCTGCTGCGCGTGCAGCACACGTCGTTCGTCACGCCCGCCACGGTGGTGGACGTCGACCTCGCCACGGGGGAGCGGCACGTGCGCAAGCGGCAGCCCGTGCTGGGCGGTTACGACCCGGCCGACTACGCGCAGCACCGCGAGTGGGCGACCGCCGAGGACGGCACGCGCGTGCCGATCAGCCTGGTGTGGCGGCGCGACGCGGTGACGCTCGACGGCTCCGGCACGCGCGCCGAGCCCGCACCGCTGCTGCTGTACTCGTACGGCGCGTACGAGACGAGCATCGACCCGTACTTCTCCGTCCCGCGCCTCAGCCTGCTGGACCGCGGCGTCGTCTTCGCCGTCGCCCACGTGCGCGGCGGCGGCGAGCTGGGCCGGCACTGGTACGACGACGGCAAGCTCGCGGCCAAGGAGCACACCTTCACCGACCTCGTCGCGTGCGGGCGGCACCTGGTGGAGACGGGCTGGACGTCGCCGGAGCGGATGGTGGCCGACGGCGCCAGCGCGGGCGGGCTCACCGTGGGCGCGGCGCTCAACCTGGCGCCCGACCTGTTCGCCGGCGTGCTCGCGGGCGTGCCGTTCGTCGACGCGCTCACCTCGATGCTCGACCCCACCCTGCCGCTCACCGTCGTCGAGTGGGACGAGTGGGGCGACCCCCTGCACGACCCCGAGGTGTACGCCCGGATGAAGGGGTACGCGCCGTACGAGAACGTCCCCGACGACGCGTCCGCGTACCCGCGGGTGCTGGCGACGACGTCGCTGCACGACACCCGCGTGCTGTACGTGGAGCCCGCCAAGTGGGTCGCGCGGCTGCGGGCCGCCGGCGCCCCGGCGCTGCTCAAGATCGAGATGTCCGCCGGGCACGGCGGTGTCTCCGGGCGGTACGCGCGCTGGGAGGAGATCGCGTTCGAGCACGCGTGGACGCTGGACGTCCTCGGCGCGGCGTGAGTGACGTCTGCGCGACCGGTGCGCGCCGCGGGTGAACCCTGCGTGGCCGATCCCACATCGCGGGGTTGGAACGGCGGGCGCGCCCCGGACGTCGTAACGTCGCGGGGCCGGGGTCGCGCGACCCCGCCAACTCGTCGCTGAGCCGGCTCCGTGCGCTCGCGCACGACCGGTCGTCTGGAGCTCGTGTGTCAGGAAACGCCACCACCAGGTTCGCAGGGGTCTCCCTGCTGGCCGTGACCAGCAGGATCCCGGCCGGGGTGCGGACCTCGGCCGCCGTGCAGCGGCGGCTCGCCCCCGCGCTGCGCCGACTGCGGCTCCCCACCACGCTGCTGGAGCGCGTCGCCGGCGTGCGCGAGCGGCGCGCCTGGGCCGCCGACGAGGACGTCGACGACGCGACCGTCGCCGCCGGGCGCGAGGCGCTCGCCGTCGCGGGCGTCGACCCCGCCGACGTCGGCCTGCTCATCAACACCTCCGTGACGCGCCGCCACCTCGAGCCGTCCGTCGCGGTGCGGCTGCACCACGGGCTGGGGCTGCCGTCGTCGGCCGTGAACTTCGACGTCGCCAACGCCTGCCTGGGCTTCATCAACGGCATGAGCCTCGCCGCCGGGATGATCGAGTCCGGCCAGGTCCGGTACGCCGTCGTGGTGGACGGCGAGGACGCCGACGTCATCCACGACCGCACCATCGAGCGGCTCCTGCAGGAGGACCGCAGCCGCGACGACTTCATGCAGGAGTTCGCGTCGCTCACCCTCGGCTCCGGCTCCGCCGCGGCCGTGCTGGGGCGCACGGACGAGCACCCCGAGGGGCACCGCGTCCTCGGCGGCGTCACGCGCGCCGCGACGCAGTTCCACGACCTGTGCGTCGGCAGCACCGAGGGCATGTTCACCGACGCGAAGGCGCTGCTGGAGGGCGGCCTCGAGCTCGTGGTCGACGCCTGGAAGGACGCCGTCGCCGACTGGGACTGGGCACGCATGGACCGCTACGTCACCCACCAGGTGTCGCGCGTGCACACCGACGCCATCGTCGAGGCCGTCGGCCTGGACCGGGCCAAGGTGCCCACCACGTACGAGCGCTACGGGAACGTCGGGCCCGCATCCGTGCCCCTCACCCTCGTGGAGCAGCAGGACTCGCTGAGCGCCGGCGACCGCGTGCTCCTCATGGGCGTCGGGTCCGGCATCAACACGGCGATGCTGGAGCTCGCGTGGTGACGGGCGTGCCCGCCCCGACCCCCCGCCCCGCCGACACCGCGCCCCCGGGCCTGCCCGGCCTCGACCCGCGCCACAGCCACGTGCTCACCGACGCGCGCGGCGCGTCGTGGCACTACCTCGACAACGGGCCCGAGCTGGCCGCGCGCGGGCACGAGCCCGTCGGCACCGTGCTCGCCGTGCACGGCAACCCCACCTGGTCGTACCTGTGGCGGCGGCTCGTCGCCGACGCGCTGGACGCGGCCGACGCCGGCGCGCCCGCCTGGCGCGTCGTCGCCGTCGACCAGCTCGAGATGGGCCTGTCCCAGCGCACCGGCGAGCACCGGCCGCTCGCCCGCCGCGTCGCCGACCTCGGCGCGTTCACCGACGCGCTCGGCCTGACGGGGCCGGTCGTGACGCTCGGCCACGACTGGGGCGGCGTCGTCTCGCTCGGCTGGGCCGTCGACCACCCCGACCTGCTCGCCGGCGTCGCGCTGCTCAACACCGCCGTGCACCAGCCCGACGACGCGCCGGTCCCCGCGCCGCTGCGCCTCGCCCTCGCCGGACCCGTGCACCGCCTCGGCACGCGCACCACCCGCGCGTTCCTGGAGACGACGCTGTCGCTGGCCCGCCCGCGGCTGGCCGCCGACGTCGCCGCGGCCTACCGCCTGCCCTACCTCGCCGCCGACGAGCGCGACGGCATCGAGGGCTTCGTCGCCGACATCCCCACAGGCGCCGCCCACCCCAGCGCGCCTGAGCTGGACCGCATCGCCGCCGGCGTCGCCCGCCTCACCGTGCCCGCCGTCCTGCTGTGGGGGCCGCACGACCCGGTCTTCTCCGACCGGTACCTCGACGACCTCGTGCGCCGCCTGCCGCACGCGCACGTGCACCGGTTCGCCGACGCCGGGCACCTGATCGCCGAGGACGCGGACTGGACGCCGGCCGTGCTGCGGTTCGTGTCCGAGCTCACCGGCCCCTCCGCCGCGAGCAACACCCCGCCGTCCGCTCCGGCGGACGAGTCCGCCGCGCCGTTCGTGCCGCTGTGGGCGGCGCTGGACGCGCGGGCCGACGACGACGCGCCTGCGGTGCTGGACATGACGACCCAGGGCGCGGACGGGCGGCCGTTCACGGCGAGCTGGCGTGCGCTGGACCGGCAGGTGCGGCGCATCGCTGCGGGGCTGCACGGCATCGGCGTGCGGCGGGGCGACCGGGTGTCGCTGCTGGTGGAGCCGGGCCCCACGCTGACGGCGCTCGTGTACGCGTGCCTGCGGATCGGCGCCGTCGTGGTGGTGGCCGACGCCGGGCTGGGCGTGCGCGGGCTGACGCGGGCGCAGCGGGGCGCGTGGCCGCGGTTCGTCGTCGCGCAGCGCAAGGGCCTGGCCGCGGCGCGGGCGCTGGGCTGGCCCGGCGTGCGGATCTCGGCCGAGCCGCTCGCCCCGGCGGTGCGCCGGGCGCTCGGCGTCACGCACGAGCTGGTCGACGTCGCCCGGGCGGGCGAGGGGCAGCCGCTGCCGCCCGAGCCGGGGGCGGACGACGAGGCCGCCGTGCTGTTCACGTCGGGCTCGACGGGCCCGGCGAAGGGCGTCGTCTACCGGCACGCCGAGCTGTCGGCGCTGCGCGACGCGCTCGCCGCGCACTTCGACGTCGGGCCCGGCACGGGCCTCGTCACCGGGTTCGCGCCGTTCGCCCTGCTGGGGCCGGCGCTCGGTACGCGGTCGGTGACGCCGGTGATGGACGTGTCGTCGCCCGCGACGCTTACCGCGCGCGCCGTCGCCGACGCGGTGACGGCGTCCGACGCGCGCATCGTCTTCCTCTCCCCGGCGGCGATCCTCCACGTCGTCGACACCGCCGACGCCCTGGACGACGCCGACCGGGCGGCCCTCGCCCGGGTGCGGACCTTCCTGTCGACGGGCGCGCCGATCTCGGCCGGGCTGCTGGGCTCGGCGGCGGCGCTCATGCCGTCCGCGACCCCGCACACCCCGTACGGGATGACGGAGTGCCTGCTCGTCACGGACATCACGCTCGAGGGGATCCGGGACGCGGCCACGGCGCCGGACGCCGGCGTCTGCGTGGGCCGGCCCGTCGGCGGCGGCGAGGTGCTGGTCAGCGCGCTCGACGCGGACGGCGACGCGACCGGCGCGCCGTCCGCGGATCCCGGAGTGCTGGGCGAGGTGCTGGTGCGCGCCGGGCACCTCAAGGAGCGCTACGACCGCCTCTGGCTCACCGACCTCGCCGCCGAGCGCGACACCCCGCCGGGCCGCTGGCACCGCACGGGCGACGTCGGGCACCTGGACGACCAGGGCCGCCTGTGGATCGAGGGGCGCCTCGCGCACGTGCTGCGCACCGCCGACGGGCCGCTGGCGCCCGTGGGCCCCGAGCAGCACGTGGAGCGGGTGCCCGCGGTGCGGCGCGCCGCCGTCGTCGGCGTCGGGCCCGCGGGGGTGCACCAGGCGGTCGCCGTCGTCGAGACCACCGACACCACGCGCCGCCCCGGCCTCGCGCCGGACGACCTCGCCGCCGCCGCGCGTGCCGCGTCGCCGGTGCCGCTGGCCGCCGTGCTGGCCGTGCCGCGCATGCCCACCGACGTACGGCACAACTCCAAGATCGACCGCACCCGGCTGGCGAGGTGGGCGGACGGGGTGCTCACCGGCGGACGGGTGGGGCAGCCGTGACGGTGCTCGTGACCGGCGCGTCCGGGCTGCTCGGCGGCGCGGTGGCGCGGGCGCTCGTGGCCCGAGGGGACGACGTGCGGACCCTGCAGCGGCGCCCGTCCGGCGTCGACGGCGCGGCCGACGTGCTCGGTTCCGTCACCGCCCCGGAGGTCGTCGCACGGGCCGTCGAGGGGGCCGACGCCGTCGTGCACCTCGCGGCCAAGGTGTCTCTCGCGGGGGCGGCCGCCGAGTTCCACGAGGTGAACGTGGGCGGCACGCGGACCCTGCTGGACGCCGCCGAGCGCGCGGGCGTGCGCCGGTTCGTCCAGGTGTCGTCGCCGTCGGTCGCGCACCTGGGGACGTCCCTGGTCGGCGCCCCGGCCAGCCCCGCCGACCCCGAGGGGGCGCGCGGCGACTACGCGCGGACCAAGGCCGCCGCCGAGGTGCTCGCGCTGGGGCGCGACGCCGGCGGTGCCCGGGGCGGCGGGCCGCGGGTCGTCGCCGTCCGGCCGCACATCGTCTGGGGGCCGGGGGACACGCAGCTCGTGGAGCGCGTCGTCGACCGCGCCGCCCACGGACGTCTCCCGCTGCTGGGCCACGGCGCGGCCCTGATCGACACGCTCTACGTGGACAACGCCGCGGACGGCATCCTCGCCGCCCTCGACCGCCTCGGCGACGCGCCCGACGTCGTCGGCGGGCGGGCGTACGTGCTCACAAACGGCGAGCCGCGCACCGTCGCCGACCTGCTGTCCGGCATCTGCCGGGCCGCGGGCGTCCGCCCGCCCGCGTGGCGGGTGCCCGCCGGCCTGGCACGGTCGGCCGGCGGCCTCGTCGAGGCCCTGTGGCGGGTGCGTCCCGGCGCCGACGAGCCGCCGATGACGCGCTTCCTCGCCGAGCAGCTGTCCACCGCGCACTGGTTCGACCAGCGGGCCACCCACCGCGACCTGCGCTGGGTCCCGGCGGTGAGCGTCGACGAGGGGCTGCGCCGCCTGGCGGCGCACTACGGGGCGTCCGCGCCGCCCCTGCCGTAGCTCCCCCCGGACGCCGTCCGCCACGCGCGAGCACGACACGCCGCTGCCAGATGAACAACAGGTGAACAGTCCCGGAACAGTTCACCGAACGGCCCACCGGCGGTCGAAAACGCTCAGGTCCACCCCCCACGATGGGTGCCGTGACCGAGACGCTTCTGCTCGCGCTCGTCGTCGTGACCGCACTCGCCTTCGACTTCACGAACGGGTTCCACGACACGGGCAACGCGATGGCCACCTCCATCGCCACCCGAGCCCTCAAGCCCCGGACCGCCGTCGCGCTGTCCGCCGTCCTCAACCTCGTCGGCGCCTTCCTCTCCCTCGCCGTCGCCGCCACGATCGCCAAGGGCATCGTCGACGCCGGGGTCATCACCCTGCCCGTCGTCCTCGCCGGCCTGGTCGGCGGCATCGTCTGGAACCTCATCACCTGGCTGTTCGGCATCCCGTCGAGCTCCTCGCACGCCCTCGTGGGCGGCATGGTGGGCGCCGTGCTCGCCGCCGTCGGCACGTCGGGCGTGCTGTGGGAGGGCGTGATCGCCAAGGTGCTCGTGCCCGCCCTCATCGCCCCCGTGGTCGCCATCGCGGTGGCCGGCGTCGGCACGTGGCTCGTGGCCCGGCTGACCCGCGGCGTGCCGCAGGACGTGACGAACCGCGGCTTCCGCTGGGGCCAGATCGGCTCCGCGTCGCTCGTCTCCCTGGCGCACGGCACCAACGACGCGCAGAAGTCGATGGGCATCATCCTGCTCGCGCTCATCGCGGGCGGCGCGGTGCCGGCCGACTCCGGCGTCCCGTTCTGGGTCATCCTGTCCTGCGCCCTCGCGATGGCGGTCGGCACCTACCTGGGCGGCTGGCGGGTCATCCGCACCCTCGGCAAGGGCCTCGTCGAGATCGACACCCGCCAGGGCATGGCCGCCGAGACGTCGTCCGCCGCCGTCATCCTGCTGTCCAGCCACTTCGGCTTCTCGCTCTCGACGACGCACGTCGCCACGGGCTCCGTGCTCGGGTCGGGCGTCGGCATGCCGGGCGCGAAGGTCCGGTGGAGCGTCGCGGGCCGCATGTTCGTGGCCTGGATGGTCACCCTCCCCGCGGCCGGCCTGGTCGGCGCGCTGTGCCACTGGCTGGAGTCGTCCATCGGCGGCGCCGCCGGCACGATCGCCGTCTTCGTGCTGCTGGTCGTGACGTCCGCGGCGATCTGGGTCGCCTCGCGGCGCAAGCCCGTCGACCACACCAACGTCAACGAGGCCTGGGACGAGGAGAAGGGCGCGTCCGTCGAGTCCGTCGCCGCCACCACCGGCGAGGCCGGCGGCGAGCGCGTCGGGCCCGTGCCCGCCGTGGCCACCGCCTCGTCCGTCGCGCCGGCCGTCGGTGCCGTGGGCACCGTCAGCGCCCCGTCCAACCCGAAGGTGGGAGCATGAACTTCATCGAGTGGGGCTCGCTCGGCCAGGTCCTCGTGGCCGGCCTGATCGTCGGCGCCGGCATCCCTGCGCTCTTCGCGCTCGGGCTGCGGCTGCTGGCCGGCACGACGTCGGCCGACGCGCCGGGCGGTCCGGTCGCCCGGTCGTCGTCCGACGCGAACGACGCCCCGACGTCGCGCACCGTCGCCATCCCGCGCCCGTCGCCGGCCCGCCTCGCGGGCGCCATCGCCTGCATGGGCGTCGTGGTCGGGGCCATCGCCTTCGGGCTGGTCTTCCTGGTCTCCGGCGGCCACTGACCGACCTACCTTCGAGCACGCGATCCGTCGCGCCATCTGGTCGGAT
>NZ_JBHXAW010000097.1:0-13964 GCF_042726645.1 Isoptericola sp. NPDC060257 | reverse complement strand
CGGCTGCGGGACGGATGGGAGGACCTCGATGTCGTTGGCTTCGAGCTGGCGGCGCATGTTCAGCAACGCTGCGACACGGCGGATGTCGGAGACGAAATCGAGCGCGAGGACGCGTTCCTTGCCCTCCCGCAAGCGTAGGCCGCGGCCGAGCTGCTGGACGAAGATGCGCCTGCTGTGGGTCACGCGCGCGAACGCGAGGATGTTCACGTCGGGGACGTCGACGCCTTCGTTTAGGATGTCGACTGCAGCGAGGATCGGCACTCGTCCTGCACGGAAGTCGAGAAGCCGTTGCTGTCGCTCGCGCTTGTGCATGCCCGCGTGGAGCGCTGCTGCGCCCGCCCATTCCGGGAGCTTGCGGAGCAGATGCTCCATTCGCTCAGCGTGTTCGATCGTCTGGCAGAACACGATCGCACGCGGGGATGCCGTACCGTTCCATGTCTCCTTGAGCGCGTCGACGACCGCCTCGTCGCGCTGGGTGAGGAATAGCCGCGAGTTAAGCTCCTTAATCGAGTAGTTGTTGAGGCTAGCTTCGCGCACGACGTCCCAGTCGATGTTGTCGACGAAGAGTCGGTAGTCCACGGTGGCGAGATAGCCGCGACGCATGCCGTCCTCGATGCCGAGTTTGAAGCTGGCCGCGCCGAACCTGCTTTCAATGTCGTACTTGTCGCCTCGCCAAGGCGTCGCGGTGACGCCGAACTGGAGGCTGTCCTTCAGCTCGTCGAGCAGACGGTCGTACTGGCCGTCAGCGCCGACGTGGTGAGTCTCGTCGATCATGACGAGGCCAGGCCTCCACCCACGCAGGACCGCGCCGAGCGCGCTGGAAGTCGTCGCACAGGTGAGGCCGGAGCGCGACGTCGGCCGGTCGTCCCCGGTGAGGATCTGCGTCGGTACGCGCTTGGGCAGGTGCCGCCAGAGTGCGCGTTCGAGCTGGTTGACGAGTTCCTTCGTGTGGGCGACGACGAGGACGTCCTGATCGGGGTTCTCCCGTAGGTAACGGCCGACGATCTCTCCGCCGACGACAGTCTTGCCCAGGCCGGTCGCGAGGATCAGCAGAGCGCGCCGGCGGGACTGCAGATCGGACCAGAGTGCCGAGACTGCGGCATCTTGGTAGTCGCGCAGGACGATCGGGCCCCTTTCCGTCGCAGCGTCGAAGAGCCCCTGAAGGTCCTGCCCGTTCCAGAAGTCGACCGTGCGTCCGAGTCGGAGAAGCTCGGTGGCGCGCTGCTCCGCGTCCGACGAGGGTTTGGTGTTCGTCACGACAACGGCTTTGCTAGCACCGTAGTGCTCGAAAGCGGCGGAGACCTCTTCGACTCCGGAGCGATCGACTGCGCCCTTGTTCTTCCACTTCGTCTGCAGAACCCATAGCTCGCCATTGAACGTTCCGAGGAGGTCGCCTCCGTGGTCTCCGGGGCCGTCGATGTTCACCACGTCGCGGAATCCGAGCAGGCTCATGAGCCGCTCGACCTCGCGGGTGAATCGGTGCGGCCCGCCATCCAGCAAGCGCCTGGGTGCGAGGAAAGAGGTCACGCGGCGTCCTCCTCTGCGGCCTCCACGATCTCCTGGGAGAGGAGGAGGCAGGCGAGCCGGCCGCGCTGGAGTTCTTCGGGGCTACGCCGCGCAGGGACGTCAGCGAGCGTCGCGACGTCGCTGAGAAGGTCGACGACGCGGTCTGCGGACGCGCGCTTGGCGGATGCCGTGCCGAGCGGCTGGTATGAGCTGCGGAACACTCGGCCGTCCAGGAACCCCTCAGGTCGCTGCTCGACCAAGTGCACCAGCGCGGCGCCGGGAACGTAGCCGACCCACTCACCGGATGCGGTCACGTCCTCCCAACTCGACGATCCCCCTTCGACGGCGAACAGCCGCTCTGCGGCACCTTGATCGTCTGCGGAGAGCAGGCCCCAGTAGCCAGCAGCATTGCCTGCGACGACCGGTTGCATGGCCTCACGGATTCGGTTGAGAGTGCGTGCCGCGAGATCGGTGAGAAAGGGCCCGGCGATTCGATGGTCAGGCAGACACCTGTCCTTGAGGTCGGCGAAGATCGCAGAGATCGCGCGGCTGGAATTGTCGCGCACCCGCAGGAAGTCCGCCAGCTCGATCACGACGAGGTCGCGGGTGTCGACGGCGAAATCGACGAAGATCGGATGCTCGGCGTCGATGAAGACATCGACCTGCGTCCCCTTGCCGGAGGCGACGTACACGGGTACGGGGCCGCTGTCGTTCGGGCGCGTGATGCGGTGGCCACGCACCAGCCACGACCGCACCTGGAGCGGAGCACCGTGGCCGGGCAGACCGAAGCTCGCGTCAAGGTCTGGGAGCGGCGTAGCGCTGGAGCGCCACTTCGCGCGCCGATCGTCCTCACTCTCGACGGGCGTCGGCGGCGCGGTGGGCTTCGCCGGTGTCGCTGGCGCACTCGGCAGCAGGCCCTTGGTTGCGAGTATGTCGCCGCCAGAGTCAGTGCCGGCCGCCGGCGGTTCTTTGGCGGCCGCTTTGAGCTCCAGATGTTGCTCGGCCGCCTGATACCACTTCTCGTCCGTCTGATACCCGGGGTCGCCCTTGCGGAACTTATCCGCCCACTTTCGGGCGAGTTCGTGCAGGGGAGCAGTGCCGTTGCCGGGGATCAGGTCCTTGAGTCCCGGCTCGTTGGTGCGATAGCCAGTAAAGAGCTGCGCAAGCGGCGACGTGTTAGGACCGTATCCGAGACGCTGCCCGATCTTGGGACGTAGAGGGCCATCGCCGCGGAGAACGCGGACGACCCGCTTCCACTCCGGCGTGTCGTACTCGAAGGCGTTCTTCTGGTAATTCACGCGCACATGGTCGACATGGATCTCTCCGACGATCCGGCCGAGACCTCGGGGGAACTCGATGGGGTACTCGATTTCACTGCTGCCGGTGGGGTCGTCGGGGTCGTCCCAATTGAACAGACTTCGGTTGCGGACGAGGATTTTGCGGCCGTTTCGGATGAAGTCGATTCCAAAGTCCGAGGAATGGATATAACGCTGGATTCCGACCCATCCCCAGATGCGCCGTTCGCGTGTCTCGACATGTCCGCTGCCGCAGTATTCGCAGATCGACTCGCCAACTTCCTGCCACGCGCCGCAATCCATACACACGCGACGCTCCGGCAGTCGCTCATCGATGTCAAAAATGGCCGGGATGCGCTCGTTGTTGCGGACGACGAACCGGCTCTCGTCCCAGACGCAAGGCAGCCTCGGCTTGACCAGTTCGCCGTCGACTATGAGGCGGAACCCCCGGGTCGATAGGAGGTAGCTGTAGATATCGCCGAGGATCTGCTTGATCTTCGACTGCCCCCTGCTGACGGTCTGGTGGTGCTCTTGCTTGAGATTGCGGATGACGATCTCGGTGCCGTGCTCGCCGCTGGTGCTCTTGGGCTCGGTCACCACGGGTAGCGTGAAGTCGGTGCCTGCGGCGAGCGCCTTGAGGTCGATGGTGACGACGGTCCAGTGGGGGTCTCCCGCGCGTGCGGTGCGGACGACCGCGACCTGCCCTAGGCGGGCGGTGGCGATGTTGAAGCCGACACCGAAGAGCCCGAGCTGCCCGAAGCGGTCGTTGCTCGTCCATCCTGCGCGCAGCGCGTTGTTGAGCTGGTCGAGAGTCATCCCAGGACCGTTGTCCTTGACCCAAACCTCGCCGTCCTTCGGGCTGCTGTTGCGTGCTGGAAGCGTCACCCAGACGGTCGGCGCGCCGTCCTCCGGCGGAGTGCGGAGGAACTCGTCGAAGGAATTGTCGACCAGCTCGGCGATGCATTGCCAAGGCGCGAACTCGATGTCGCCGAGGACGCTGAGCAGTCGCGGGTGCGGCTGCACGTTGATGGTGTCCGGAACCACGTCGGTCACGCTCCATCACCTCTCTCATCCGTGGCGCGCTCGTCCACGACGAGTGAGGCTGGCGATGGGCCGGCTCAAGGCCGAACGACGACCCCGCAGACCCAAGCCTACCGAGAGCCGCAGACATCGCTGTTGTCCCGAAGACCGAGAGTTCCTTTCGTCCTGGCCTAGTCGAGAAGCGAGGCCCCCCGGACAGGCGTTGCAGGTGGCGGAGTGGGAGGCGCCGGTGGCCTGGACAAGCCGGTTCCTACCAGTCCCAGTCGGGGTACCGAGACCAGGACCGGGACGACGTTGGCACTGGGTTGTGTGCCCGTGGCGATGACGCCGAAGGTTCCAATCGGCGTAACAGGCCAACCCACGCGTGTTCTCCGCCGCGTCGCACGGCGGGCAGACACGCTCAGCTCCTAGCCGTCCTCCACGGGGCCGAGGGCATGGATCAGGTGCGAGACCCTCTGCTGGTCGGGCATCGGCCAGTAGAGATGCTGCGGCTCGAACAAGCAGTGCAGGGCGCCGACAGCGCCAAGCTCCTCGACAAGATCCAGCGGGGTAACGAGCAACAGGCCGAGGGACGCCAGGTCAGTGCGCACCGCATCCACGGGTGGACGAGGCGGCACACCTCGCGGATTTCCGAGACTCTCAGCTCACTTCACCGCGCCGGAAGTGATGCCCGAGATGATCTTGCGCTGCGCGATGACGAAGACGACGAGCAGCGGCAGGCTCATGAGGATCACGTAGGCGAAGATCAGGTGCCAGTTGTCGAGATAGAGCCCGGCACTGGCGACCTGGAAGAGGTTGAGCGGCAGGGTGTCGAGCCGCCCGCCGACGACGAAGAACGCGTAGAAGACGTCGTTCCACACGTACAGGCAGATGAGGATCGTGGCGGTGGAGAGCACGGGCACCAGCAGCGGCAGGATGATCGTGCCGAAGACGCGCAGCGGGCGGGCGCCGTCGACGCGGGCTGCCTCCTCGAGTTCGTGCGGGATGGTCCGCACGAAGCCGGTGACGAAGAAGATCACCGTCGACATGTACATGCCCATGTAGACGCCGATCATGCCGATCGCGGTGCCGGCGAGGCCGAGCTGGCGCAGCAGCAGCACGATGGTGACGACGGCCGGGGGCAGCACGATGCCGCTGATCGCCAGGGCGTAGAGCACGGCGTAGCCGCGGGTGGTGCGCCGGGCCAGCACCCAGGACGCGAGCGAGCCGAGCACGAGCACGCCGATCACGGCGGGCACCATGATCAGGAGGCTGCCGAAGAAGCCCGCGGGCACGCGCCCCTGGTCCCAGACGGCGGCGAAGTTCTCCAGGTACTGCCACGTGGAGGGCAGGGACAGGTTGGGGTTGAGCGCCTCGGCCTGGGTCTTGCCGGCGGTGACGACGACGATCCAGAGCGGCATGCCGATGAGCAGGACGACGGCGAGCAGCGCCGCGACGGGCTGCACCCGGCGCCAGGCTCCGGTCCGCCCGCCGGTCGGTCGTCGGACGGCGCGGATGCGGGTGATCGGGTGAGCGGTCTGCGTGGTCATAGGACTTCCTCCCGCTTACGAAGGGTGCGGATGACGGGGAACGCGAGGGCGACGACCACCACGAACAGCACGAGGCTCATCGTCGTGGCCTGCGCGAACAGCCCCTGCCCGAAGGTCCGGAAGATGAAGATGTTGAGCAGCTCGGTGGTCCGGGCCGGGCCGCCGCCGGTGGTCGCCTGCACGATGTCGAAGCCGTTCATCGACCCGAGCAGCGCGGTGGCGACGTTGAAGGTGATGGCCGGCGCGAGCAGGGGGAACCGGACGTCGCGGAACGTGCGCCACGCGGAGGCGCCGTCGAGGCGGGCGGCCTCGAGCACGTCCTCGTTGATGGTCTTCAGGCCCGCCAGGTAGATGAGCATCGACAGGCCCATCCACTTCCACGAGTGGATGAGCGCGACGACGACCAGCGTCCAGGTGGTGCTCCCCAGCCACGGGATGGTGACGTCCGTGCCGAGCACGGTGCTGAGGATCCCGTTGACCGCGCCGTCCGGCTTGAGCATCGCCTGGAAGACGTAGCCGACCGCGAGCGCCGACATGATCACCGGGACGAAGAACATGACGCGCGCGAACCGGTTGACGCGGGTGTCGCGCTCGAGGAGGAGCGCGAGCAGCAGCCCGAACAGGTTCTGGAAGATGGCGACGAGCACCGCGTAGACCAGCGTGATCCGCAGCGACGCGAGGAGCGTGCCGCTGCTGAGCAGGTCGGCGAAGTTGCGCAGCCCGACGAACGAGATCGAGGCCTTGAAGCTCGACCAGTCCGTCAGCGCGTAGACGAAGTTGAAGATCGTCGGGACGAAGAAGAACACGCCCAGGACGACGAAGGCCGGCACGAGGAACCACGCGGGGTGGTTCTTGCGGGTTCTCTCGTCCCTGCCGGGCGCTGCGCGCCGGGGCTGCGGCGCCGGGCGGGCCGGCGCGCCTGTGCTGAGGGTCGCGGTCATCGGTGCATCACCTTTCGGCGGCGCCGGGGCGGACGGGTGCCCGCCCCGGCATCACGGCTCGGCTCAGAGAGCGGGGCTCAGAAGCCCTCGACGCCCTGGGCTCGGGCGAGCTGGGCGAACTGGTCCTGGGTCTGCTGGGCGACCTGCTCCGGCGTCGTGGATCCCTGGATCATGTCGGCCAGGTAGATGTACAGGTCGGGGTTGGCCACGGCCAGCGACTGCATCGACCCGACGGAGTCGGCGAGCGAGGCGTGGACGTCCTGGAGTGCCTGCGGCACGCCGTCGGGCGTGGGCACGTCGGGCTGCAGGGAGACGGTCTCCCGGTCGGCCACGAAGTCCGCGTAGCCGTCACCGAGCCAGAACGACAGGAGCTGACGCGCCGCGGCCTCGCGCTTCGCGTCCCCGGTCTTGAACGCCACGAGCGCGTTGGACTGGTCGGGGATCACGGTGGCGACGTTGCCGCTCGGGGAGATCGGGAAGAACCCGATCGTCTCGTCCAGCTCGGCGGTGTCGGCCTTGGCCTGCAGCTGCCCGAAGAAGGAGTTGACCTGCACCGCCATGGCGGCGTCGCCGGCGAGCAGCGCGTCGGCCTGGTCCTCCAGCGTCGCGGTCTTGATGTCGTCGTTGAACATCCCGTCGTCGATGAGGCCCTGGTAGGTCTCGATCGCGCCGAGGATCGTCGGGTCGGTGAACGTCTCCTCGCCGGTGTTGACGCGGTCCCACAGGCCGTCGGCCGCGGCGTCGGCGAGCTGCACCTGCACCCACCACTGGGTGGCCCACCGGTCGCCGGCCATCTCGAAGAACGGGGTCTCGCCCTCGCCCTTCAGCGTGCGGCCGAGCTCGACGAACTCGTCCCAGCTCGTCGGGGTGTCCTCGATGCCGTGCTCGGCGAAGACCTTCTTGTTGTAGTAGACGCCCTGCACCGCCGGGCTCGTGACGAGCGCGGCGTACCGGGTGTCGTCGAGGGTCCCGGTGATGTCCTTGACTTCGGGGCTGTACGAGTCGAGCCACGGGGCGTCGTCGAGCGGCTGCAGGTTGGTGGGGGCGTTGATCGCGGTGAGCATCGACGCCGTCGGCTGCCAGAAGGCGAGGTCCGGCTTGTCGCCGGTGGCGACCTTGGTCTGGATGCCCTGCTCGTACGGGTCGGGGATCGTGACGATCTCGACCTTCGCGCCGGTGGCCTCCTCGAACGCGGCCGTGACCGCCTCGGGCACCGTGTTGGAGTTCTGGGCGGCCCAGATCGTCAGGGTGGTGCCGGTCAGGTCGGCGGTCTGCTCGGGCCAGTCGGCGGCCTGGGTCTCGCCCGCGTCGGCGCCACCTCCTGCGGTGGGGTCGCTGCAGCCGGTCAGCGCCAGCGCCGCCACGGCCGCGGCGGCGGCCGCGCCGGTCAGATACTTCCTCATATCAGCTCCTCGGAACTCGCCCGTCGTCAGCGATGACGGCGGGACCTGGCTCGACGACGGTGGTGCTACCGCGCGTCCTGATGGCGGATCTTCAGTACTCGTGCGCCGGGCTCCCCCGAGGCCGCGCGCAGCCTCAGGTGCCCGTCCTCGGTGTCCACCTCGAGCCCGGACGCCGGGCCGTCGGCGGGGTAGACCGCCTCGACGGTGCCGGGCGGCACCGGGACGGAGATCTCGCGTTCGTGCCCCCCGCGCCACCAGACGGCGAGCACGGTCTCGGTCGGCGTGGAGCGGCCGACGGCGACCCAGGGCGACTCCCAGTCCGGGAGGCCGAGCGGCCACACCGGCACCGCGTCGCGCGCGGCGTCGTCCCAGGCCCGCGAGGCGCGCACGCCCTCGGCCACGAGGGCGCGCTGGCGGGCGGTCATCCCGTCGAGCTTCCCGGACAGGTAGAGGCGTCCGGACAGGCCGGTCACCATCGTGAAGACGATCTCCGCGTCCGACATCGACGGCTGCGGGTAGGCCCAGTTGCCCGCCTGCTCCGGCAGCACGGCCATGAGCGCGCCGGCCGCGACGGGCGGGTAGCGAAGCGGCTCCTGCTGGTCGGTGGTCGACTGGAGCTCGAGCCGGGACAGCAGCCCGTTGTCGGCGCGCATCGCCCCCGACGCGCAGTTCTCGACGACCAGTCCCGGGTGCCGCGCGAGCACGCCGTCGAGCCAGGTCAGGTACGCGCGGGTGTGGCGCAGCAGTCCGTCGCCGACGCTGTCGGCGTCCCGGTCGGTGCCGGGGCCCGGCGTGACGTTGTAGTCGAGCTTGAAGTAGCCCACGCCGTGCTCGTCGATCAGGCGGTCGACCACGTCGTCGAGGTGCTTGCGCGCCTGTTCGTCGCGCAGGTCCAGCAGGTAGCGGCCGTGCTCGACGATGCGCGTGCCGTTCCGCTGCAGGAACGCGTCCTCGGGGAGCTGCGCGGCGAGCGGGCTGCGCACGCCGATCACCTCGGGCTCGAGCCACAGCCCCGGCACCATGCCGGCGGCCCGGATCGCGTCGAGGACGCGGTCGAGCCCGCCGTCGGGGAAGCGCACGTGCGACGGCTGCCACTCCCCCACGGAGTCCCACCAGTCGCCGCCGTCGTCGTACCAGCCGGCGTCGACGCAGAAGTAGTCGGCCCCGGCCTCGCCCGCAGCCGCGATCAGCGGCAGGAGCTTGTCGGTCGTGGGGTCGCCCATGAGCGTGTTCATGTAGTCGTTGAAGACGACGGCCCCGGCGGCGCGGGCGGGACGGCGGTCCGCGCGGCGGTGGCGGGTCAGCTCGCCGACCGCGGCCTGCCAGTCGCCGTCGGCCCAGGCGACCGACACGGGCACCGAGGTGAACTCCTCGCCCGGCTCCAGGCTGCGCAGCCAGGCGTGGTCGGCGTCGGTCGGCCCGAGCAGGCCGAGCACCAGCACCTCGCGGTCGTCCGCGGCGAGCCGGACGCCGAGCTCCGTCCGCCAGGGCCCGGGGTGCTCGACCTGCCACGCCAGGCTGGCCCCCGCCGTGGTGAGGACCCCGGCGGCCGGGTGCTCGCCCGACGACCAGGTGCCGTGGCTGACGACCGCGCGCGCGCCGCGGGAGTCCTGGCGCTGGTGCGACGTCAGTCCGAGCGCGGGCAGGCCGGTCTGGCCCCGCACAGGTCGGGAGGACCACCGCCACTCCCCCAGCCACTCGCTGTCGCCCTCGATCGACTGGACGTCGTCCAGCGCGTCGGGGCCGCACGGGTCGGCGAGCATGAGCGACGACACCGCCTGCAGCTGGACCGTCGCCGGGCCGGTGTTCCGCACCGTCGTCCAGGACTGCACGGACGAGCCCGCCACGCGGGCGCGGAGGACGGAGCGCACCTCCAGGCCGCTGGCGTCGTCGCGCTGCACGACCTCGAGGCGCTCCCAGCCGGGCTCGCCGGCCACCTCGTGGCCCACGTACCTCAGCCGGGCACCGATCTCGGTGGCCGTGTTCCGCAGGTTGGCGGAACGGTGCCCGTACCCGACGGCGAGGACCTCGACCAGCGGCTGCACCGCCGGGCCGGGCTGTGCCCCCGCAGGGACCAGGGACACGGCGACCGGGCCGTCCTGGGGGCGGCGCACGGCCAGCCGCAGGGCGCCGTCACCCCACGTCATCAGCTGCTGGCCCTCGTCGGCCCGATCCGGCATCGCTGCCTCGCTTCCTTCGCCACCATGGCGCGTCGTCGATGACGCTATGAAAGCGTCGATCATCTGAGAATGCAAGCCGCGACGGCGTCATCGCGGGTGAGATCTGATCGCCGATTTCAGGGCACGACGTCGACACGACGGCGCGTGCAGGCCGTTCCCCTACGCCGTTCGCCCAGGTCGCGGCACCCGCGGTCGTGCGCCTAGCGCGACGCGCGCCGCCCGGTCGACTGCCGCACCACGAGGTCGGGCACCATGCGCACCGACGGTCGAGGCTCGCCCGCCTCCATCCGACCGACGAGGAGGCCGAAGACCTGGTGGCCCAACCCCACGAAGTCCTGCCGGACGGTGGTGAGCGGCGGCACCCACAGCTGGCTCAGGGGGTGGTCGTCGAAGCCGATGACGCTGACGTCCCCGGGGATCGAACGGCCGGAGTCCACCAGCCCCTTCATCACCCCGATGGCGAGCTCGTCGTTGCCCGCCAGCACCGCGGTGGCGTCGTCGTCCCGCGCGAGGCGCACGCCGGCGTCATAGCCGGCCAGCGGGTCCCAGCCCGCGCGGATCACCGGGGGCGGCTCGATCCCGGCGTCGCGGAGCGCCTCGCGCCACCCCACCATGCGCGGGCTCTCCACCCCCACGGACGGGATCGCCACGTGGTGGACGGTGCGATGCCCCAGGTCGAGGAGGTAGCGCGTCGCCTGGGTGGCCGCGTACCGGTCGTCCATGTAGGCGTGCGAGATCGCCTCGTCCGACGAGCCGCCGGACGCGGCGGCGACGGCGGGCAACCACGACGGCATCTGCGCGAGGGCCGCCACGCCGGGCGGGTCGAACTCCAGCACGACGGCGCCCGCGAGCGGCTGACCGAGGGCGTGGTCGATGGCCCGCTCGACCGTGGCGCCGTCGGCCGTCTCCACCACGGAGATGACGACCATGTACCCGGCCTGGCGCGCGGCCTCCTCGATGCCCTGGATGGTGGCCGCGTACCCGTAGCGCGTGGTGTTGCCCGCGAAGACGGCGATCATCGAGCCCGCCTGGCTCGCCAGCGACCGGGCGGCCCCGTTGGGGCGGAAGCCCAGCTTCTTGACGGCCGCCATGACCCGTTCCCGCCGCTCCGCGCTGACGGGCACGGTCCCGTTGAGCACGCGCGAGACGGTGGGCACCGAGACGCCCGCCACGCGGGCGACGTCGGCGATGACGGGCGGCTTCACCCTCGGAACCTGGCTCACGCCGCAAGGTTACGCGACCGGCGCCACCTCTTGTGGTCGAACGTGATTCACGCTTTCATGGCTCACGGCGCCCGACATCGACCGTCCAGGCGCTATCAGACCTACGAAGGAGTGGATCGTGCCCCAGCCACGTGAAAGCGTGCATCAGTTCGGAGTCCGACGAGGCGCCGTCGCCGTCGCCGCGGCCGCCGCGCTCAGCCTCTCCGCCCAGGCAGGATGGGCGGCGTCCGCCACCGACGAAGGAGAACGCCCCGTGCCCGACGTCCTGTCCGTCGACTTCGCGCAGACCACCGGCGCCTTCCGCGGTGGCGCCACCGGGACGCTGTACGGCTTCGGCGACGACGGCGTGCCCACGCAGGCGCTCATCGACGGTGCCCGCATCACCAACTCGTCCCAGAAGGCGCCGTACGGCACGCAGCACCCGAGCGGCGACGCGCTGACGATCGAGGACGGGTTCTTCGCCAAGCACGGCCAGGAGCTGGCGATCTACATCCAGGACTACTACCCCGACTGGTCGTACAACGGCGGCAAGCGCCCCGGCGACTCCCGCACCTACGACCAGGCCACGGGCACGTACGTCGACGAGCCGAACGGCGTGTGGGACTACCTCGAGATCGTCGAGTTCGTCACCGAGGCCGTCGCCACCCAGTCCGACCACCCCGAGAAGTACCTGTTCATCCCGTTCAACGAGCCCGACGGCGGCAACTGGTACCCGGACTGGCCGGGGCAGAAGGACCAGTTCCTCGCGGACTGGCAGGCCACGTACGAAAAGATCCAGGAGGTCTACGACCGGCACGGGCTGGGCCACGCCCGGATCGGCGGCCCCGGGGACACCCGCTGGCAGCCCGAGCGGTCGGCCGACTATCTCACCTATGCGAAGGCCCACGGCGTCCTGCCGGACGTGTTCATCTGGCACGAGCTCGGCATCGACAACCTCGCCACCTTCCGCTCCCACATGCGCGACTACCGGCAGCTGGAGCAGGACCTCGGCATCGACCCGATCCACGTGAACATCACCGAGTACGGGATGCTGCGCGACATGGGCGTGCCCGGCCAGCTCGTGCAGTGGCTGTCGATGTTCGAGGACGAGAAGGTCGACGCCCAGACCGCCTACTGGAACTACGCCGGGAACCTCTCGGACAACACCGCCCGCGCCGGCGGCGCCAACGCCGGCTGGTGGATGTTCAAGTGGTACGGCGACCTCGAGGGCAGCCAGACCGTCCAGGTCGACCCGCCGCACCCCGACACCGTCGACACCCTGCAGGGCATCGGCGCGATCGACGAGGACGACCGCCGTGCGACCGTCCTGCTGGGCGGGACCGACGACGACGTCCGCCTCGACCTGTCGGGCCTGGACCGCCGTACCTTCGGCCAGAAGGTCGACGTCGAGGTCCGGGAGGTCACGCTGTCCGGGGCGCAGGGGCTGGCGAACACCCCGCGCGTGGTTCAGAGGCTTGACGGCGCCAAGGTGCGCGACGGCGGGCTGGAGCTCGACCTCGACCCCTACGACCGGTACGCCGCGTACCAGGTCGTCGTGACGCCGGCGCGGGGCGCCGACGCGGCGCCCGAGGTCTGGACGACGAGCATCGAGGCGGAGGACACCGCGCTCACCGACGCCCAGGTCTACGAGCAGGACCCGCAGGGCGGCGGCGGCTGGAAGTTCCTCGCCTCCGGCGGCCGCGACGTCGGCTCGTTCAACAAGGCGACGTCCCGCGCCGACTGGACCGTGACCGTTCCGCGCGACGGCACCTACCGCCTGCAGGTCATCGGCGCCACGCCGGGTGTGCCCGGGCGGCACGCGCTCTTCGTCGACGGCGCGCTCGACCAGCCGGTCCAGTACACCGCCGACCTCGCGCTGACCAGCGCCCAGAAGTGGCAGTACCGCGGCAGCACCGAGGTGCAGGTCGAGCTCGCCGCCGGGGAGCACGTCCTGTCGCTGCGAGCCAGCGAGGACGGCAGCACCCTGCTGCCGAACGCCGACATCACGCTCGACAAGCTCGTCCTGACCGACGTCAGCGACGGCGAGCCCACCGCCTACCCGGCGAGCACCATGCGTCTGGCCGGCGGAGCCCGCCTGGACTGGGACCGCGGCAACGCCCGCGGCTTCGCCCGCGTCCAGGGCGAGGGGCAGCGAGCAGAGGTGTACGCCACCGCGATGGAGTCGGGCTACTACGACGTCACCGTGCGGCACACCAGCACGCGGGCCTCGGACCTGACCCTCACGGTCAACGGTCGCGCTGCCGCGTCGTTCGGCGTCCGCGGGCCCGGCGCCTGGACCTCCACGGCACGCGTCCACCTCGCCGAGGGCATCAACGAGCTCGAGCTCGCCTCCGACGCCGGGTCGTTCGTCGGCTCCGTGACGACCACGCGCGCGCCCGACGACGCAGCCGTCACCGTCCAGGCCGAGGACGCCGCGCTCCACGGCACGGCCGTGGTCGCCACGAAGTCCGCGGCGTCGGGCTCCAACGCCTCGGGCGGCAAGGTGGTCGAGTGGCTCGGCGACGGCGCGGAGAACTACCTCGAGATCGCCCGTGCTGCCGGCTTCGACGCCGCCGGCGACTACGACGTCACCGTGCGGTACGCCAACGCCGAGCTCTCCGGGAAGCACGACTACAACCCGCAGGTCGTCGACCGGGAGCTGCAGGTCACCGAGGGCGACGCCGTCGCCGGGGCCACCCACTTCCGGTACACGTTCTCGTGGGACAGCTTCTGGGAGCGCACCGTCCCGGTGACCCTCGCGACGGCGGACCGGCCCCTCCGGTTCGGCAACCCCGACGCGTTCGCGCCGAACATCGACGCGATCACCATCGCGCCGCTCGTCGCCGGCGAGCCGTCCACCCAGCGGG
>NZ_JBHXAW010000096.1:0-14395 GCF_042726645.1 Isoptericola sp. NPDC060257 | reverse complement strand
AGTCAGCACGCTCGATTCGTCGAGGGTCAGTCCGCGCCGGGGCGCAGGACGAGGGCGCCGAGCGGCGGCACCCGCAGCGTGACGGAGTGCCGCCGCCCCTTCCAGGGCACGTCCTGGGCGTGCACGCGCCCGAGGTTGCCGACGCCGGAGCCGCCGTATACCTCGGCGTCCGTGTTGAGGACCTCGTCCCAGGCGCCGCCGTCGGGCAGCGCGAGGCGGTACCCCTCGTGCGGCACGCCCGCGAAGTTCACGACCACGACGGCGGGGTCGCCGTCGGCGGACCGGCGCACCCACGAGAGCGTGTCGTGGTCGGCGTCGTCGGCGTCGAGCCACTCGAACCCGGCGGTGTCGAAGTCCCGCTCCCAGAGGGCGGGCGTGGCCCGGTAGAGGGCGTTGAGGTCGCGGACCAGGCGCTGCACCCCGGCGTGGCCGGGAGTCTCGAGCAGCCACCAGTCGAGGCCGGAGCCCTCGTCCCACTCGGCGTCCTGCGCGAACTCCTGGCCCATGAACAGCAGCTGCTTGCCGGGGTGCGTCCACTGGTAGGCGAGGAAGGCGCGCACGCCCGCGAGCTGCTTCCACCGGTCGCCCGGCATGCGGCGCAGCAGCGAGCCCTTGCCGTGCACCACCTCGTCGTGGCTGATCGGCAGCACGTACTGCTCCGAGAACGCGTAGACCAGCGAGAACGTCAGCTCGTGGTGGTGGTAGCGCCGGTACATCGGGTCGTGCGCGACGTACCGCAGCCCGTCGTTCATCCAGCCCATGTTCCACTTCAGCCCGAAGCCGAGCCCGTCCGCGTCGGTGGGCCGGGTGACGCCGGGGAAGGCCGTCGACTCCTCGGCGATCATCATCACGCCGGGGGAGCGGCGGTAGGCGGTGGCGTTGGCCTCCTGCAGGAAGGCGATGGCCTCGAGGTTCTCCCGCCCGCCGCGCACGTTCGGCTCCCACTCGCCGGGCTTGCGCGAGTAGTCGAGGTAGAGCATCGACGCGACGGCGTCCACGCGCAGGCCGTCGGCGTGGAACTCCTCGAACCAGTACGTCGCGTTGGCGACGAGGAAGTTCCGCACCTCGCGGCGGCCGAAGTCGAAGACGAGCGTCCCCCAGTCGGGCTGCTCCCCGCGGCGGGGGTCCGGGTGCTCGTACAGCGGGCCGCCGTCGAACCGCGCGAGGGCGAACTCGTCGCGGGGGAAGTGGCCGGGCACCCAGTCGAGGATGACGCCGACGCCGGCCTGGTGCAGGCGGTCCACGAGGTACCGGAAGTCGTCGGGGTGCCCGAACCGCGCGGTCGGCGCGTAGTAGCCGGTCACCTGGTAGCCCCAGGACCCGCCGAACGGGTGCTCCGCCACGGGCAGCAGCTCGACGTGCGTGAAGCCGTGCTCGACGACGTAGGCGGTCAGCTCCTCCGCGAGCTCGCGGTAGCCCAGCCCCGGCCGCCACGAGCCCAGGTGCACCTCGTAGACGCTCACCGGCCCGGCGTGCGGGTCGGACGCCGCGCGGCGCGCCATCCACTCGCCGTCCGCCCACTCGTACGCCGAGTCGACGACGACCGACGCCGTGGCCGGCGGCACCTGCGTGCCCTTGGCGAGCGGGTCGGCCTTGGCCCGCCACACGCGGTCGGCGCCCAGCACCTCGAACTTGTACCGGGTGCCCTCGCCCACGCCGGGCACGAACAGCTCCCACACCCCGCTCGCGCCGAGCGAGCGCATCGGGTGCACCGTGGTCCAGCGGTTGTGGTCGCCCACGAGGCGCACGCCCCGGGCGTTCGGCGCCCAGACGGCGAACGCCGTCCCGTGGACGTCGCCCAGCGCGCTCGGAAAGCGGCGGGGGTTGGCGCCGAGCGCGCGCCACAGCTCCTCGTGGCGGCCCTCGGCGATCAGGTGCAGGTCCACCTCGCCCAGGGTGGGCAGGAAGCGGTACGGGTCGTCGACGGTCTGGACGTCGTCGTCGTAGCGGGTGCGTACCCGGTAGTCCGGGGCGTGGCGCCCGCCGCCGGCGTCCACGCCCGCCGGCACCACCGACTCCCACACGCCCGCCGCCACGTGCCGCCCCGGGTGCTCGCCGTCCGCGGTCACGACCGTCACCTCGTCGGCCAGCGGCCGCAGCACCCGCACGACGGCCCAGGCCCGGTCGCCCGGCGAGCCGTCGTCGTCCAGCAGGTGCGGCCCGAGCACGGCGTGCGGGTCGTGCAGCGTGCCCTGGGCCAGGGCGGTCAGCACCTCGGGGTCGACGGGCGGTGGCGACGGCGTCATGCGCCCACGATTCCACGGACGTATGTCGGGCGCGTTCCGACGCGCGGCCCGACCCCGGGCGCGGGCAGCGGCCCGGCGAGGCATACCATCCTGCTCGGGAAGGAGAGCGGATGGCTCGGATCACGATCGCGGACATCGCCCGGCGGGCCGGTGTGTCCACGGGGGCGGTGTCCTACGCCCTCAACGACCGCCCGGGCGTCTCCGACGAGACCAGGGCGCGGATCCTCGGGGTCGCGGCGGAGCTCGGGTGGGTGCCGAGCCAGGCGGCCCGGGCCCTGTCCGGCGCGCGGGTGGAGACGATCGGCCTGGTGCTCGCCCGCGCCCCGGAGACCCTGGGCTTCGAGTCGTTCTACATGCAGTTCATCGCGGGCATCGAGCAGGTGCTCACGGAGCGCTCGTACGGGCTGCTGCTGCAGGTCGTGCCCGACATGGACGCCGAGACCCAGGCGCACCGGCGCTGGCACGCCGCCCGCCGCGTCGACGGCGTGATCGTGGTCGACCCCCGCAAGGACGACCCCCGGATCGCGGCGCTGTCGGAGCGCGACGCCCTGCCCGCCGTCGTCGTGGGCGACCCCGAGTTCGCGGGGAACCTGCCCGCCGTGTACACCGACGACGCCACGGCCCTGCGCGAGTGCGTGCGCTACCTCGCCGGGCTGGGGCACCGCAGGATCGGCCGCGTGTCCGGCACGGAGGGCTTCGGGCACACGACCATCCGTGACCTGGCGTTCGACGACGAGGCGACGCGCGCGGGCGTCGTCGCCCGGGTGGCGCGGGCGGACTTCACGCCGGACTCCGGTGCGGCCGCCACCCGCTCCCTGCTGGAGACGGACGACCCCGTGACGGCCGTGATCTACGACAACGACGTCATGGCGTTCGCCGGCCTTGGGGTCGCGCACGGGCTCGGGGCCCGCGTGCCCGAGGACGTCTCGCTGGTGGCCTGGGACGACTCGCCGCTGTGCCAGGCGGCGTACCCCCGGCTCACCGCGCTCAGCCACGACGTGACGAGCTACGGGGCGCACGTGGCCCGGCGGCTGTTCGAGCGGATGGCCGGGGCCGAGGCGCGGGCGTACCGCGACTCGACCCCGACCCTCACGGTGCGGGGGAGCACCGGCCCGCCGGCCTAGGCCGGAGCGAGGTGCAGCACGAGCGCCTGGACGGGCCACAGCGTCGGCAGCTGCAGCCCGACCTCGGCGAGCACCCGGCCGGGCAGGGTGACCGGTCCGTCGCCGAGCCAGCCCGGCGTGACCCAGCCCCAGCGTGACTCCCCGATCTCGTCCCGCAGCCGCACCGTGTACCGCCGCTCCGGGTCGAGACCGTCGATCCGCAGCCGCTCCGCGAGCGCGTCCTCGGGCGACGCGACGGTCGCGACGGTGACGACGGCCTCCGACCGGTCCCGGGCGACCACGGTGCGCACCCGGAGGGCGGGGTCGGCGGTGTCGGGGTGCCGCACGGTGCCCGAGTGGAGGAGGCCACGCAGCTCCTTGTAGAGCGCCGCGAACGCGGTGATCCGGGCGGTCTCCTCCGGGGTGCAGCCGAGGATGTCCCACTCGAACCCGGCCGAGCCCTGCAGCGACGTGGCGATCCGGTACGACAGGTCGGTGGCCCGCCCGGAGGAGTGCGCGGGCGAGGGTCCGACGTGCGCGCCGACCAGCTCGGGGGGCAGCACCAGCTCGGTCCAGCGCTGGACGTCCTGCCGCTCCACCGGGTCGTTGGAGTCGGAGGCCCAGACCCTGTCGGTGCGGGCGAGGATGCCGAGGTCGGTGCGCGCCCCGCCCGAGGAGCACGACTCGATCTCCAGCGCGGGGTGGTCCTCCCGGAGCCGGTCCAGGAGCCGGTAGGCGGCCAGCGTCTGGGCGTGCGTGCCGGGCGCGCCGTCGTGGACGGGCTCGACCAGGTCCCGGTTGTGGTCCCACTTGACGAAGTCGATGCGGAGGTCCGTCACGAGCGCGGACATCTGCCCTCGGACGTGCTCCCACGCGTCGGGGTTCGCCAGGTCGAGCACGTACTGGGCGCGGAACGACAGGCCGTCGGGCGACGGCACGGAGGCGGGGTTGGCCAGGATCCAGTCGGGATGCCGGCGCGCGAGGTCCGAGTCGAGGTTGACCATCTCCGGCTCGAACCACAGGCCGAGCTGCATCCCCAGGCCGTGCACCAGCTCGGCGAGCGGCTCGAGGCCGTCGGGCCACACACCTCGGTCGACCACCCAGTCGCCGAGACCCTTGGTGTCGTCCCGGCGCGCGGGGAACCAGCCGTCGTCGAGGACGAAGCGCTCGACCCCCACCTCCGCCGCCCGCCGGGCGAGCGCGAAGAGGCGCTCGGGGTCGTGGTCGAAGTACACCGCCTCCCAGGTGTTGAGCACGAGCGGCCGGGGCGAGCGCGGGTGCTCGGGGCGCGCGCGCAGCCAGGTGTGGAACCGTGCCGCGACGCCGTCGAGGCCGCCGTCCGACCAGGCGAAGTACGCCGTCGGCGCGCGGTACGACTCGCCGGGCGCCAGGACGAGCTCGCCGGGCCGGAGGAGCTCTCCCGCGCCGAGCAGCGAGACGTGCTCGGTGACCCGGTCGACGCGGTGGCGCACGTCGGCGCTCCAGCCCAGGTGGGCGGCCCACACCCGGCCCTCCCCGGCGCGGGGCGCGCCCTCGGAGGCGAGGGTCACCCACGGGCCGTCGTGGCCGCCGCGGCCCCGGCGGGACTCGCGCACGGTGGTCCCCCGTGGCATCGGGGTCGTGAGCGGGGACTTCTCGCGCGTCCACCGGCCGCCGAACGTGGTGAGGTGGTCGGCCGTCTTCGGCACGGGCAGGGCCGCCTCGAGCCAGGCGACCTCGAGACGGTCGGCGCCGTCGTTGACGAGCTCGTGGTCGAGCACGACCAGGCCGCCGGGGCCGACCTCCACGCGGGTGCGCAGGGTGAGGCCACCGGTCGCGTCGACGGCGGTGATGATCGCGCTCGCCTCGTCCGGGCGGTCCACGGAGGACTCCCACCGGGGGTACACGGGGCCGCCGGCACGCGTGACGAGGAGGCCGGGGCGGCCGGACCAGCCGTCGGACTCCTGCGGCAGGAGCGGCAGGCGCCAGGCGGCGTCGAGGGTGCCGGGCGGCGTCTGGCGGCTGGTCGCCCGGAGGAGGGCGTGGGCGGCGTCGTCGTCGAGCGGACCGAGGTCCGCTCCCCAGTGCACGACGGCGGGCAGGCCGTGCGTCGGCAGGTGGAGGACGAGGGCGGTCCCGTCGCGGTGCAGGACGTGGTGGTCGGTGGTCACAGGGCTCCGATCGTGGCGGGCTGGTCGGGTTCGGGCTCGGGCTCGGGGCTGAGGTCGGTCGTCGGTCGGGGTCGGGCACGCCCCAGGGGCAGTCCCGTGTCGGGCGCGCCGCGCAGCACCGTGAGGGCGCCGCCGACGGCGGCGGCCGTGGCGACCTGGCCGGAGAGCGCCACCCGGGGCGGGCTGAGAGTGCGGCTGAGGGCGTGCTCGGACAGCGCGGCGCCGACGACGCGGCGGTACAGGGGGCCGGCCGTCGCGAACGCCGGGCCGGCGAGCAGCACGGTGTCCACGTCGAAGAGGTTGACGAGGACGGTGGCCGCCTGGCCGACCCGGCGGGCGGACCGGGTGAGCAGGTCGGTGGCGGCGGCGTCGCCGTCGCGCGCGGCGCGGGCCACGCGCTCGAAGTCGGCGAGCGTGTCCTCGGCGGGTCCCCGCACGCCCCAGCGCTCGGCGACGTCGCCGCGGGCCAGGGCCTGGGCGACGACGGCCGCCGGGCCCGCCACCGCCTGCGTGCACCCGCGGTTGCCGCAGACGCAGGCGGAGCGCGCGTCCGGGAGCGGGACGTGGCCGATCTCGACCGCGTTGGAGGCGCGCCCGCGGTAGGCGACGCCGTCCACGACGACGGCCCCGCCGATCCCCGAGGCCATGTAGACGAGCCCGAACGTCTCGGTGTCGAGCTCCCGCGTCCACAGCTCGCCCACGGCCGCCGCGGTCGCGTCGTTCTCCAGCAGCACGGGCAGGCCCAGCCCGGCGGCGAGCCGCGCCGTCAGCGGGAACCTCTCCCACGCGGGCGTGGGCTGCGCGGTGAGGAGCATGCCCCGCTCCCGGTCCTGCGGGCCGTGGGTCACGAGGCCCACGCCGAGCACACGGTCGCGGGGGACGCCGGCGCTCGCGAGCAGGTCGCCCACGTGGTCGACGAGCGTCCCCACGGTCCGGTCGGGCGAGCGCCGTCCGGAGCCCCGCAGCCCGGCGCTCGCGACCGTCGCACCGGCGAAGTCGACGACCACCGCCGTCGTGGTCGTCAGGTCGACCTGGATGCCCACGGCGTACCCGGCGTCCGCCGTGACGCTCAGCAGGCGGCGCGGCTGGCCGCGGCCGCGCTGCTGGACCCCGGTCTCGTGCACCAGACCGAGGTCCAGGAGCCCCCGGACGACGTGCGTGACGGTCGGGGAGGTGAGGCCGGAGAGCCGGGCCAGCTCCACCCGGCTGATCGACCCGCGGGTCCGCACGAGATCGAGCAGACGGCGCGACGAGACGACCTGCGCGACGCCGTCCAGCAGCATCTACCGCCTCCTTGCGTGAGTGACCTACGGCACTTGACCGCTTAAGTTAACCATGGCAAGAATACCCACGAGCGCCGACGACGGCGCCGCTGGAGCCGGCTCTGGTGCCGGCACGAGAAAGGACCGCAGATGTTCCTCAGGACAGGAATCCGTCGGCGCGGCGCGGTGCTCGCCGGTGTCGCGGCCCTCGGTCTCGCCCTCGCGGCGTGCTCCGGGGGCGGCTCGGCCGGCAGCTCGGGCGGCTCGGGCGGGGGCGCGGACAGCACGCTCGTCGCGTACACCGGCCAGGCCGGCGACTACCAGATCAACTTCAACCCGTTCTCGCCCTCGAAGATCGGCGGCCTCGGGACCATCTACGAGCCCTTGTTCTTCTACAACAAGGCCGAGGTGCGGGACCCGGTGCCGCTGCTGGGCACCGAGCAGGCGTGGAACGACGACGGCACGGAGCTGTCCGTCACGCTGCGCGAGGGCGTCACCTGGAGCGACGGCGAGCCCTTCACCGCGAAGGACGTCGAGTTCACCTTCACGCTCCTCAAGGACAACCCCTCGATCAACAGCGGCGGCTTCGACGGGACCGCGAAGGCCGTCGACGACACCCACGTGACGTTCACGTTCGAGCAGCCCGCGTTCGTCAAGGGGCCGGACGTCATGAACACGCCGATCGTGCCCGAGCACCTGTGGAAGGACATCAACCCCGTCGAGGACGTCATCGAGAACCCCGTGGGCACGGGGGCCTACCTGCTCGACAGCTTCAAGCCGCAGGCGTTCACGTACAAGGCGAACCCCGACTACTGGGGCGGTGAGCCTGCCGTCACGAACATCCGCTTCCTGTCGCTGTCGGGCAACCAGGCCGGCGCCGACGCGATCGCGGCCGGCACGGTCGACTGGCAGACCGGCCCCATCCCGGACATCCAGAACACCCACCAGAACTTCCCGAGCTACGACGCGTACACGCAGTGGCAGAACCAGATGGTGCTGTCCACCTGCTCGAGCGCGGAGATGGGGTGCACGGGCCCGCAGACGGACCCCGCCGTCCGCAAGGCGCTGTACTACGCGATGGACCGCACCCAGCTCAACAAGCTGGCGTTCATGGAGACCGCGAACGAGATGTCCCCGGTCTTCACGCTGACCCCCAGCCAGGACGAGTTCGTCTCGGACGCGGTGACCGAGAAGACCGCCCCGATGACGGCCGACCCCGACAAGGCGGCGCAGCTGCTCGAGGACGCCGGCTGGGCGAAGGGCTCGGACGGCATCTACGCCAAGGACGGCGAGAAGCTCACGCTCACGGTCGAGGTCGTCACCGGGTGGACGGACTACATCACCGCCCTGGACACGATGGCCTCCCAGGCGAAGGCGGCCGGCATCGACCTCCAGACCGCGCAGTCGTCGTGGAACGAGTGGACGGAGAAGAAGGGGTCGGGCAAGTTCGAGCTCGCGATCGACTCCCTGTGGCAGGGGCCCGCTCCCGACCCGTTCTACCTCTACAACTACTTCTTCGACTCGGGCTCCGGCGCGAAGGTCGGCAAGTCGGCGGGGAACAACTACTCGCGGTACTCCAACCCCGAGGTCGACAAGGCGCTCGACGAGCTGGCGAAGCTCCCGCTCGACGACGCGGCGGCGCGCCAGCCGTACTTCGACACCATCCAGGAGCAGATCCTCGAGGACATGCCGTACGTGCCGATCCTCACCGGCGGCACGACGAGCGTGTGGAACACGGCGAAGTTCAGCGGCTGGCCGTCCGACGACGACCTGTACGCCTTCCCGGCCGTGTGGTCCGCGATGGACGCCGCCGAGATCTTCAAGATGATCCAGCCGGCCGGCTGACATGACCCGAGACGTCGTCCCCGAGGAAAGCACCCTGCCGTGAACTACTTCCTGCGCAAGATGGGCTTCTACGTCGTGGCGCTGTGGGCCGCGCTGACGTTGAACTTCGCGATCCCCCGGCTCCTCCCGGGCAACCCGGTCGACATCCTGCTCGCCAAGCTGCAGCAGCGCGGCGGGACGGTGACGCCCGAGACCCGGGAGGCGTACGCCCTCCTCCTCGGGGGCGACGACTCCCAACCGTTGTGGAACCAGTACGTCGACTACCTGAACAACCTCGTCCACGGTGACCTGGGCGTGTCGGTCAGCTACTACCCGGCGCAGGTCACGGACGTCATCGCGCAGTCGCTCCCGTGGACGGTGGTCCTGGTGGGCATCGCCACCGTGATGGCCGCCGTCCTGGGCGTGACGCTCGGGGCTTTCGTCGGGTGGAAGCCCGGCACCTGGCTGGACTCGCTGATCCCGGCGACCACCCTCCTGGCGGCGGTGCCGTACTTCTGGCTGGCGCTGATCCTGGCGTACGTCCTGGCCCGCGTGCTCGGCTGGTTCCCGCTGCAGGGCGGCTACGACGTCGTCCTCGACCCCGGCTGGAACGCGGAGTTCATCCTCTCCGCGATCCACTACGGCGCCCTGCCGGCGCTGACGATCGTGCTCGCCTCCGTCGGGGGCTGGCTGCTCGGGATGCGCAACATGATGGTCTCCACGCTGTCCGAGGACTACGTGCTCACCGCCGAGGCCAAGGGGCTGTCCCCGCGCACGGTGCTGCGCTCCTACGCCTCGCGCAACGCCGTGCTGCCGTCGGTCGCCGGGTTCGCGATCTCGCTCGGGTTCGTCGTCTCGGGGTCGGTGATCACCGAGCAGGTGTTCTCGTACCCCGGCATCGGCGGACGCCTGCTCGGGGCCGTGACCAACAACGACTACGCGCTCATGCAGGGGCTGTTCCTCGTCATCACGCTCGCCGTGCTCGGCGCGAACCTCGTGGTCGACCTGCTGTACGGCCTGATCGACCCGCGCACCCGAGCCCGGTCCTGAGAGGAGGCACCGTCATGACGAACCTGAGTCCTGCGAACGAACCGTCCCTCGTGGACGAGGCCGAGGCCGCGGAGGTGGCGGGCGACCGCGCCGGCGGCGCGCCGCGCTCCGGCTGGCGCATGCTCCTGCCCACGATGACGCCCTGGCTGGCCGTCGGCCTGGTGCTGGTCGGCGTCATCACGCTCTTCGGCATCTTCGGCCCGTACCTGGTCGGCGACCCGCGGCAGATCCGCGACATCGGGCTGACCCCGCCGTCGGCCGACTTCCTGCTCGGCACCACGCAGACCGGCCAGGACGTGCTCGCCCAGCTGGCGTACGCGACCCGCGGCTCGCTGCAGATCGGCCTGCTGGTCGGCGTGTTGGCCACCGCCCTGTCCGCGTTCTTCGGCATCTACGGCGCCTACCGCGGCGGCTTCGCCGACGAGGCGTTCTCGCTGCTCTCGAACGTCTTCCTGGTGATCCCCGGGCTGCCGCTCGTGATCGTCATCTCCGGCTTCGTGCCGCGCGAGAGCCGTGGCCTGTGGACCATCGCCGTCGTGCTGGCGGTGACGAGCTGGGCCGCGTCGGCGCGGGTGCTGAGGGCCCAGACCCTGTCCGTCCGCAACCGTGACTACGTGGCGGCGTCGAAGGTCTCGGGCGAGAAGCCGTGGCGCGTCATCGTCGTCGAGATCCTGCCGAACCTCCTGCCGGTGATCGCGTCGCAGTTCGTCTTCGCGGTCATCGCGGCGATCCTCGGCGAGGCCGGCCTGTCGTTCATCGGCCTCGGGGCGTCGAACTCCGCGACGCTCGGCACGATGCTCTTCTACGCGCAGAACGGCTTCGCCCTCTCCCTCGGCGCCTGGTGGTGGTTCGTGCCGCCGGGCCTGGTGATCGCGCTGTTCGGCATGGGCCTGTCGCTCATCAACTTCTCGATCGACGAGATCATCAACCCCAAGCTCAAGAACCTGCGCCAGCACCGCAGGCGGGCCCGCAAGGCCGCCCGCCTCGAGCGCGAGCTGGCCCGCGCGCACCGCCGGTCGCGCCCGCAGGAGCCGGACGCGGTCCGCGAGGCGGACGGCGCGAAGGAGGTGTCCGCGCGATGACGACGACCCTGGTGCACGACGAAGGGACCGCCGCCCGCGGCGGCCGGACGGAACCGGTCCTCACGGTCTCGGACCTCACGGTGGTCTACGAGGTGGAGCAGCCGGTCACGGCGGTGAAGGGCGCGAGCCTCACGCTGCACCGCGGGGAGATCCTCGGCCTCGCCGGCGAGTCCGGCTGCGGCAAGACGACGCTCGCCTACGCGGTCAACCGGCTGCACCGGCCCCCGGCGCGGATCGCGTCCGGGAGCATCACCTTCCACGACCGCGACGGTGCGGACGTCGACGTGCTCGCCCTGGAGGACTCCGCGCTGCGCGCGTTCCGCTGGGACAAGCTGTCGATGGTGTTCCAGGGCGCGATGAACGCCCTCAACCCGGTGACCACCGTGCGGGCACAGCTGCGGGACACGCTGCTGGCCCACCGGCCGGGCACGCCGCGGGCCGAGGTGCGCCGCCGGTCGGAGGAGGTGCTGACCCGCGTCGGCGTGGACCCGCGGCGCCTCGGGTCGTACGCGCACGAGCTGTCCGGCGGCATGCGCCAGCGCGTCATGATCGCGATGGCGATGCTGCTGGAGCCCCAGATCATGATCATGGACGAGCCGACGACGGCGCTCGACGTCGTCGTGCAGCGCGACATCCTGCGCGAGATCGTGCGACTGCGCGACGAGCTCGACTTCGCGGTCGTGTTCATCACCCACGACCTGCCCCTGCTGCTCGAGATCAGCGACCGGATCGCGGTCATGCTGGCGGGCGAGATCGTCGAGCTCGACACCGCCCAGCGGCTGTACCGCGAGGCGCGCCACCCGTACACCCGCAAGCTCCTCGGCTCGTTCCCGAGCCTGTCGGGGGAGCGGGGCGGCTTCATCCGCAGCGGCGTCGACGACTTCGCCGACGCCGGCACACCCGTGCAGAACGCTCAGGAGGACCGAGCATGACCCGCGTCCACGTGTCCGACCTGGTCAAGGACTACTCGATCCGCACGGGGCTGCGCCGGTCGCGGCTGCGCGCCGTCGACCACGTGAGCCTCGACCTGGTCCCCGGGCGCACCGTGGCCCTGGTGGGGGAGTCGGGCTCCGGCAAGTCGACGATCGCGAAGATCCTCACGCGCATGGAGAAGCCGACGTCGGGGACGGTCGACGTGCGCCTCGACGACGACACCCCGGTCCAGGGGTCGCTGTACCGGCGCCAGGTGCAGATGGTCTTCCAGGACCCGTTCGCGTCGCTCAACCCGTTCCACTCGATCGAGCACCACGTCGCCCGTCCGCTGCGGATCCACCAGCGCACCCGCACGGCGCAGGAGACGCACGAGCGGGTGGTCGAGATGCTCGAGCGGGTCAACCTCACGCCCGCCGAGGACATCGCCCCACGCCGGCCCCACGAGCTGTCCGGCGGCCAGCGGCAGCGCGTCGCCATCGCCCGTGCCCTCGCCCCGGGCGCCCAGGTGCTCATCGCCGACGAGCCCGTGTCGATGCTCGACGTGTCGATCCGGCTCGGCGTCCTCAACCTGCTCGGCCGCCTGCAGCGCGAGGACCGCCTCGCCGTTCTCTACATCACGCACGACCTGGCGACCGCCCGGCACTTCTCCGACGAGATCGTCGTGCTGTACCGGGGGCGGGTCGTGGAGCGAGGACCGGCCGACGCGGTGATCCTCGACCCGCACCACGACTACACCAAGCTCCTCGCGACGGCGGCACCGGACCCCGAGCGGGTCGACCGCGTGACCCTCACCCAGGAGGGCACGGACCGCGGCGCCATCGACAACAGCGTCTGCTACGACCACTTCGCGGGCGAGTGGCAGGAGGCCGGCGTGCCCGCGGCGCAGGCGCGGGGCGGGGCGGCCGCCCGGAGCACGTCGTGACGTCGGCGCCCACCACGACCGCGACGCGCTGGCCGACCGACGGCCTGTCCTACGGCGGCGACTACAACCCCGAGCAGTGGCCGCGGGAGGTGTGGGACGAGGACGTGCGCCTCATGCGCGAGGCGGGCGTCAACCTCGTGACCCTCGGCGTCTTCGCCTGGGGGACCGTGGAGACCTCCGACGGCGTGCGGGACTGGTCGTGGCTGGACGACGCGATCGAGCTGCTGCACGCCCACGGGATCGCCGTCGACCTGGCCACCCCCACCGCGGCGCCGCCGAGCTGGCTCCTCACCGCGCACCCCGGCATCGCGCCGGTGCTCGCCGACGGGTACCGCGAGCCCGCCGGGGGACGCAACGCGTGGTGCCCGGAGTCGGCCGTCTACCGCCGGTACGCGCTGCGCCACGTCGAGGCCCTCGCCCGCCGCTACGGGAACCACCCGGCCGTGCGCCTGTGGCACGTGGGGAACGAGCTGGGCGGTGGGAACGCCCGCTGCTACTGCGACGACTCCGCGGCGGGGTTCCGGCGGTGGCTGCAGGCCCGGCACGGCGCCCTCGAGGCCGTGAACGTGGCGTGGGGCACGGCGCAGTGGGGCCACCGGTACGGGGAGTGGGACGAGATCATGCCGCCGCGCGGCCGGCACGGCGCCCCCAACCCCGGGCTCTACCTCGACTACGAGCGATACTCCTCGGACGCGCTGCTGGCGCACTACCTGGCGGAGAAGGAGGTCCTCGAGCGGCACTCCGCCGCGCCCGTCACGACCAACCTCATGGTCGGCGCCGGGGCCCAGGTGGTCGACTACGCGTCGTGGGCGCCGCACACGGCCGTCGTCGCCAACGACCACTACACGCTGGTCGGCGACCTTCCGGCGGGCGACCGCGAGCACGATCTCGCCCTCGCCGCCGACCGGGTGCGCGGGATGTCCCCGGGGCGTCCGTGGCTGCTGATGGAGAGCTCGACCGGCGCCCCGAGCTGGCAGCGCCGCAACCGCGCCAAGGACCCCGGGGAGATCGTGCGGCACTCGCTCGGTCACGTCGCCCGGGGGTCGGACGGCGCGATGTTCTTCCAGTGGCGCGCCTCGCGCGCCGGCGCCGAGCAGTTCCACTCGGCGATGCTCCCGCACAGCGGCACCCGGTCGCGGGTGTGGCAGGAGGTCGTCGAGCTGGGCGGCCACCTGCGCTCGCTGGCGGAGGTCGCCGGGACGGCCGTCGAGCCCGCCCGGGCCGCGATGGTGGTCGACGACCCCGCCGGGTGGGCCCTCCAGCACGGCCTGATGCCGCACCGCGAGCTGTCGTACGGGCGGGAGCTGCGGGCCTGGCACCGGGCCCTGTGGGACCGGCAGGTGGTGTGCGACGTCGTGCCGCCCGGCGCGCCGCTCGACGGCTACGACCTGGTCGTCGTGCCGACGCTCCTGGTCGTCGACGACGACGCCGCCGCGCGGCTCGCCGCCGTCCCCGCGCGGGGCGGCACCCTGCTCGTGACCTACCTGTCCGGCGTCTGCGACGACGACGGCCAGGTCCGCACCGGCGGCTTCCCGGGCGCGTTCGCCGACGTGCTCGGCGCCTGGAGCGACGAGCTCTACCCCCTCCAGGAGGGGCAGGCCGTCCGGCTGGACGACGGCGGCGAGGCGACCGAGTGGACCGAGCGCGTCCACCTCGACGGGGCGGAGGCCGTGGTCCTGTACGCCTCGAGCTCGCTCGCGGGCGGGCCGGCCGTGACCCGGCGCGAGATCGGCGACGGCGCCGCCTGGTATGTCTCGGCGGCGCTCGGCGCCGACGGCGTGGGGCGGCTCGTCGACCGGCTCGTCGAGGACAGCGGGGTGCCG
>NZ_JBHXAW010000095.1:0-14398 GCF_042726645.1 Isoptericola sp. NPDC060257 | reverse complement strand
CCCCGCGGGGTTCCCGGCCCTTCGTGTGTCGGCTCCGGCCTACTCGGCCGTGGACATCACGGTCAGCTGCGCGTGGATGCGCACCCGGAGGGTCTCCGGCGCGCGCTCCGAGCAGGAGCGGCGGACCAGCTGCTTGACGAGCTCCTCGACGCTCAGCTCGGCGAGGCACGGCGAGCAGTGCGCGACGTGCGCGCGCATCCGCTGCTCGTCCTCGGGCGTCATCTCCGAGTCGAGGTACTCGTTCAGGTGCACGAGGGCGTGCTCGCACTCGTTCTCCCCCTCGGCCCGGTCGTGCGGGATGGGGGTGACGGGGTCGGTCATGACGCTCCTCCACGAGCCGGGACCAGGCCACGCTGGGCGGCGTAGTCGGCGAGCAGCTCGCGCAGCTGCCGGCGTCCGCGGTGCAGCCGGGACATCACCGTCCCGATCGGCGTACCCATGATCTCGGCGATCTCCTTGTAGGGGAAGCCCTCGACGTCGGCGTAGTAGACGACCATGCGCCGGTCCTCGGGCAGCTCCTGCAGCGCGCGCTTGACGTCGGAGTCGGGGAGCCGGTCGAGCGCCTCGGCCTCGGCCGACCGCAGCCCCTGCGACGTGTGCGACGCGGCGCGGGCGATCTGCCAGTCCTCGACGTCCTCCGCCTGGGACTGCTGCGGCTCGCGCTGCTTCTTGCGGTAGCTGTTGATGAACGTGTTCGTGAGGATGCGGTACAGCCAGGCCTTGAGGTTGGTGCCCGGCTTGTACTGGTGGAAGGCGGCGAACGCCTTCGCGAACGTCTCCTGCACCAGGTCCTCGGCGTCCGCGGGGTTGCGCGTCATGCGCAGGGCGGCGGAGTAGAGCTGGTCCAGGTACTGCAGGGCGTCGCGCTCGAAGCGCTCGGCCCGGGCCGCGGTGGTCTCTCCCTCGGGGGCACGCTCCGTGTCCTCGGGGATCTCCTCGCCGTCCGGGGTGCTCCCGCGCGGCGCGTCGCCGCTCGCTGGGCCAAGGTCCTGGGTCATCACCGTCGAGCCTAGTCCAGCCACTGGGCGGGGTCCTCCGATCCACGGGGTGTGCAGGTCTGTCGTGCGGCCGACCACCGCGTCGTCCGTGCCCGCCGTCAGGGCGTCTGCCGGGACGGCGAACAGCCGCACGGACTCGCGTCCGGCTGCGGGGACGGCGGTCGCCGTCGTCGGGGTGCGGGTGCTCACGCGGTGTGCAACCGCGGGAGGGGCCTCGACATTCCCGTGGGAGCGGCTCCGGCCGCGGGCCTCAGGAAGCCACCGGCGCGGCGAACCGCCGGCGGTAGGAGACCGGGCTGGTGCCGAGCTGGCGGGCGAAGTGGTGCCGCAGCACGGGAGCGCTGCCGAAGCCGACCACGCGCGCGATCTCGTCCACGGGCGCCTCGGTCGACTCGAGCAGCTCCTGCGCCCGGGCGACCCGCTGGCGCGCGAGCCAGGCGGCCGGCGTCGTGCCGGTCTCCTGACGGAAGCGGCGCGCGAAGGTGCGCTCGGACAGCGCGGCCCGGCGCGCCAGCCTGGACACGGTGTGCTCCTCGGCCAGGTGCTCCCGCATCCAGGCGAGCAGGCCTGCGAGCGACTCGCCCTCGCGCGGCAGCGGGTCGACGACGAACTGGGCCTGACCCCCCTCGCGCTGCGGCGGCACCACCATGCGCCGCGCGACGGCGCGCGCGGCGTCGGCGCCGACCTGCGTCCGCACGAGGTGCAGCGCGGCGTCGATGCCCGCCGCGGTCCCGGCGCTGGTGAGCACGCGCCCGTCCTCGACGAAGAGCGCGTCGGGGTCGACGTCGGCGGTGGGGACCTCGGCCGCGAGCCGCTCCGTGTACATCCAGTGCGTGGTGCACCGGCGACCGTCCAGCAGGCCCGCCCGCGCGAGCGTGAACGCGCCGGAGCAGATGGCGAACAGCCAGGCGCCGCGGTCGTGGGCCGCCCGGAGCGCGTCGAGGTAGGCCTGCGGCAGGGCCTCCGCGCCGTCGTCGTCGATGCCGTACGCGACGGCGACGACCAGGTCCGCGTCGTCGAGCGCCTCGAGGCCGTGCTCCACGACGACGGGGAAGCCGCCCTTGGTCATCACGGGGCCCGGCTCGGGGGCGCAGAGGGTGAAGTCGAACGACGGGCCGCCCGTGTCGCGGCGGTCGATCCCGAACACCTCGTAGGCGACGCCGAGCTCGAACGGCGCGACGCCCGGGACGACGACGGCGGCGACCTTGTGGATCATGCCGACCATGCTGCCACGGCGGTGGCGGAATGTCGACGCATACTGGCACTTCTGCCACTCGTGGCAGAAGTGCAATGCGCGAAGGATTACTGCCATGACCGCACTGATCCTCGTCCTCGCCGCCCTGCTCCTCACCGCCTACACCGCCCGTCTCGTGCGGACGGTCCGACGCGACGGCCTCGGCACCCGCCGGCCGCCGCGCTCCCACCCCGACTGGTGGGACGGCGCGCCCGCCTGACGCAGGCCCGCGCCGCGCCCGCCGGTCGGCGCGCAAGCGCGGGTCGGCTCTGCCACAGTGGGCCCATGCTGCTGCGCCGTATCGCCCGCCCCCTCCTGGCCGTCCCGTTCGTCTACGACGGGATCCAGGCCGTGCTGCACCCGGCCGAGCACGTGGACGCCGCCCGCGCGGGCTCCACGATCGTCACGGACGCGGTCGGCGCCGAGCCGCTCAGCGACCGCCAGCTGGGCCTCCTGGTGCGCGCGCACGGCGCGGTGACCGCCGTGGCCGGCGTCCTGCTCGCCGTCGGGCGCACGCCCCGCACCGCCGCGCTCGCGCTGGCCGCGCTCACCGCGCCGCTCGCCGTCGCCCACCAGCCGTTCACCAGCAGGGGGGCCGAGCGCAGCCTGCGCACCGCGGCCTTCGTCAAGGACCTCGGCAAGGTCGGCGCCACCGTCATCGCGGGCGTCGACCTCGAGGGCCGGCCCGGCGTCACCTACCGCGTGCAGCAGGCGCGCACGCACGCCGCCCGCCTCGCGGAGGCGAAGGCCGAGACGGTCAAGGCCACGACGAAGGGCGAGGCGGCCAAGATCGCGGCCAAGGCCGACAAGGCGACGGCGGCCACCAAGGCCGAGGCCGCGAAGCTGCGGGCGAAGGTCGCCGACGTCGTCTGACGGTCCCGGACCAGGTCGGCACCGGCGAGACGGCCCGCGGTGCGGGCGGTCCGTGAACTAGCCTCGGAGCCATGACCTCAGCCGTCCCGCCGCACGCCGCCCCGCCCGCCCCCGACGTCGTCGACGAGTGGGCGGCACCGGTCGCGACGGCTCCGCTGGACGCGACGGTCGAGGTGCCGGGCAGCAAGTCGCTGACGAACCGCCTGCTCGTGCTCGCGGCGCTCGCCGACGGCCCCGGCACCCTGCGCGGGGCGCTGCGCTCGCGCGACGCCGACCTCATGATCGGCGCACTGCGGGCCCTGGGCGCCGGCATCGACGAGGGTGACGACCCGAGCACCCTGCACGTGACCCCCGGGCCGCTGCGCGGCGACGTGGACGTCGACACCGGCCTGGCGGGCACGGTGATGCGGTTCCTCCCGCCGGTCGCGGCCCTGGCCGACGGCCCGGTCCGCTTCGACGGCGACCCCGAGGCGCGGGTCCGGCCGATGCTGCCGGTGCTCGCGGCCCTGGGCAGCCTGGGCGTGCGCGTCACGTCCCCCGACGGCGGCACCCCGACGCACCTGCCCTTCACGGTGCACGGCACGGGCCGAGTGACCGGCGGAGCGGTCGACGTCGACGCCTCGGCGTCGTCGCAGTTCGTCTCGGCCCTGCTCCTCGCGGGCGCCCGCTTCGAGCGCGGCCTCACGCTGCGGCACATCGGCACCACGCTGCCGAGCGTCCCCCACATCGCCATGACCGTGGCCACCCTGCGCGACGTCGGCGTCGAGGTGGACGACTCCCGCGACGGCATCTGGCAGGTCACCCCCGGCCCGGTCGCCGCGCGCGACGTGCGGGTCGAGCCGGACCTGTCGAACGCGGCGCCGTTCCTGGCCGCGGCGCTCGTGGGCGGCGGCACCGTGCGCGTGCCGGGCTGGCCGGCGACGACCACCCAGCCGGGCGCGCTGCTCCCGGAGCTGTTCGCGACCCTCGGGGCGCAGGCCCGCCTGGACGGCGACGTCCTCACCGTCACCGGCACGGGCGAGGTCCGCGGGGCGGACCTGGACCTGCACGCCGCGGGCGAGCTCGCCCCGACCTTCGCCGTCCTCGCCGCCCTCGCCGACTCCCCCAGCCGCCTGCGCGGCATCGCGCACCTGCGCGGCCACGAGACCGACCGGCTGGCGGCGCTCGCCACCGAGATCACGCGGCTCGGCGGGCGGGCGGAGGAGACGCGCGACGGGCTCGTCATCACGCCGCGACCTCTGCACGGCGGCCTGTTCCGCACCTACGCCGACCACCGCATGGCGACGTCGGCCGCCGTCCTGGGCCTGCGGGTGCCGGGCGTGCGGGTGGAGAACGTCGGCACGACGGCCAAGACCCTGCCCGGCTTCGACGGGATGTGGGAGCGGATGCTGGGGGTCGACGCCGGCCCCGGCACCGAGGGCGAGGCCTGATGGCGCGCCGCGCCGTCGACGAGCACGCGCAGTACGCGCGGCCCTCGAAGCGCGGCTCACGGCCCCGCACCAAGCAACGCCCCGAGCACGCGGACGCCGAGGTCGGCATGGTGACCGGCGTCGACCGCGGCCGGTACACCCTCGTGGTCGACGACGGCGCCGCGGACGAGCGCACCGTCCTCGCGATGAAGGCGCGCGAGCTCACGCGCACCCGGGTCGTCGTGGGCGACCGCGTCGACGTCGTCGGCGACACGTCGGGCGACGAGGGCACGCTCGCCCGCATCGTGCGGATCCAGGACCGGTCGTCCGTGCTGCGCCGCACCGCGGACGACACCGACCCCTACGAGCGCATCGTGGTGGCGAACGCCGACCAGCTCGTCGTGGTCACCGCGCTCGCCCAGCCCGAGCCGCGCACCGGCATGATCGACCGCTGCGTCGTCGCCGCCTACGACGCGGGCATGGACGTGCTGCTGTGCCTCACCAAGGCCGACCTCGCGGACCCCGCTCCCCTGCGCGACCTCTACACCCCCATCGGCGTCGACGTCGTCGTCACGCGCCAGGACGACGCCGCGAGCGTCGAGGACGTCCGCTCCCGGCTGGCCGGGCGGACGTCCGTGCTGGTGGGGCACTCGGGCGTCGGCAAGTCGACGCTCATCAACGCCCTGGTGCCCGACGCCGACCGCGCCACCGGCGTCGTCAACGACGTCACCGGCCGCGGTCGCCACACGTCCACCTCGGCCGTCGCGCTGCGGCTGCCGGTCGGGCCGGACGACGACCACGACGGCTGGGTGGTCGACACCCCGGGCGTCCGGTCGTTCGGGCTGGCGCACGTCGAGACGGACCACCTGCTGCAGGCGTTCGAGGACCTCGCCGAGGTCGCCGAGGACTGTCCGCGCGGCTGCACCCACCTCGCGGACGCCCCCGACTGCGCGCTCGACGACTGGCTCGCCGCGTCGTCCGACGACGAGCGCCCGGCGCGCGAGGCCCGCGTCGCGTCGTTCCGGCGCCTGCTGACCGCGCGCCACGCCGCCGACTGACCCCCTCCACCCCCGACCCGTCCGATGTCGTGGGGCGCTCGTCACGATTCGTCAGGAGCAGCTTGTCAGTCTGGACTGACGAGTTCTACGGTGAAGCCGTGCCCTCCTCCCCCGATCCCGTCGCGCCCGCCGACAGGCCCGTCGACACGGCCGCCGCCGCGGCGCGCGAGCTGCGCTCGCTGGTCGTGCGGCTGCGCCGCCGCTTCCTCGAGCTGAGCGACAACCAGGAGCTCACGCCGTCGCAGACGTCCCTGCTCTCCCGGCTCGCCAAGCACGGCCCCGCGTCGCCCGGCGCCCTCGCCGCGGCCGAGCGGGTCCGGCCGCAGTCGCTCGGGGCCACCCTCGGCGTCGTCGCCGAGCGAGGCCTCGTGCGCCGGGACCCCGACCCCGACGACGGCCGCCGCCAGGTGATCTCCCTCAGCGACGACGGGCGGGCCTTCGTCGAGGGCCGGCGCGAGGCCGGGCAGGAGTGGCTGACGCACGCGCTGCGCGAGCGCCTCACCGCCGAGGAGCTGGCCACCGTGACGGCGGCCCTCTCGATCCTCGACCGGACGCTCCTCGACCCCGCTCCCTCGGAGCCCGCACTTGCCGGCGAGGCCGACCGCCCGTGACCCTGCTCCACCGCCACCCCGCCACCCGCCCGGCGGCCGCACCCCGTGGGCCGGACGGCTACGACACCCGCCTCACCCTGCCGCTGGCGCTGGGATCGCTGCTCAACCCGATCAACTCATCGATGATCGCGGTGGCCCTCGTGCCCATCGGGATCGCGTTCGGCGCCCCGGCCGCGCAGACGGTCTGGCTCGTCACCGCGCTCTACCTCGTGACGGCGGTGGGCCAGCCGGTGGTCGGTCGCGTCGTCGACCTCGTCGGGCCGCGACGCCCGTACCTGGTCGGGGCCGCGCTCGTCGGCGTCGCCGGACTGCTCGGCGCGCTGGCCCCGTCCCTCGGCGTGCTCGTGCTGGCCCGCGCGCTGCTCGGCATCGGCACCTGCGCCGCCTACCCGGCGGCGATGTGGCTCGTGCGGCGCGCGACCGACCGTTCCGGCGAGGACCGCGGCATCGCGACGGTGCTCACGATCCTCGCCGTCACGAACCAGGTGACGATGATCGTCGGCCCGACGCTCGGCGGGCTGCTCGTCGGCGTCGGCGGCTGGCGGGCGATCTTCCTGGTCAACGTGCCGCTCGCGGCGGCGTGCCTCGTGCTGGGCGGCCTGCGCCTGCCGCGCACGACCGCCGCCGACCTCCCGCGGGACGGCGCTCGGGGCGACGGCGCGGGCGTCGCGACGCGCCTGGACCTGCTCGGCGTGCTGCTCTTCGCGGCCGCGCTCACCAGCCTGATGCTCGTCCTCGTCGGCGCCGCGCCCTGGTGGGTGCTCGCCGCCACCGTCGTGACGGGCGCCTGGTTCGCGCGGCACGAGCTGCGCGCCCGCCGCCCGTTCATCGACCTGCGGCTGCTCGGCGGGAACCGTCCGCTGCTGCTCACGTACGCCCGCGCCCTGCTCACCGCCACCGCCACGTACGCGTTCATGTTCGGCTACGTGCAGTGGCTCGAGCAGGGCCGTGGCCTGAGCGAGGCCACCGCGGGGTTCCTGATGCTGCCGACGTCGGTCGTCGCGGTCGCGGTCGCCTCGGCGACCGGGCGTCGCGCCCCCGTGCGGACGGCCCTGCTCGTCGGGTCGGGCTCGCTGCTCGTCGGCGGTGCGATCCTCGCCGTCGTGCAGCCCGCCAGCCCGACGTGGGTGCTCGTCCTCGCCAGCGTGGGCATCGGGGGCATGCAGGGGCTGGCCGGGCTCGCGCACCAGAAGGCGCTCGCCCGCCAGGCCGACGCCGCGACCGTCGGCGCGGCGTCCGGGCTGCTGCGCACGTTCATGTACCTCGGCGCGCTGGTGTCCACCGCGGCCATCGCCGCCCTCTACGCCGACGGCCCCACGACGGCGGGCCTGCACGACCTCGCCCTCGCGATGGCGGCCTGCGCCGTCGTCGTCGGCGTCCTCACGCTCGTCGACCGCTCCCTGCGGCGCCGTCCGACGACCGCCCGCGCCGCCCTCGCCACAGTCCCCGCCCCTGACCCCGCACCCGGAGAGCACCGCTGATGACCTTCACCACCCTCGACGCCCGCACCGCCCTCGTCGTCGTCGACCTGCAGGCGGGCATCCTCGCCGTGCCGACCGCGCCGCACGCCGCGGACGCCGTCCTCGCCCGCAGCATCGAGCTCGCCGACGCCTTCCGTGCCCGCGACCTGCCCGTCGTCCTCGTGCGTGTCACCGCGGCGCCCGACGGCGCCGACGCCGCGCCCGGCCGCACCGACGCGCCGCGCGGAGCAGCCCGTCCCGACGGCTGGGACGTCCTCGCGCCGGAGCTGCACACCGCGACGTCCGACGTCGTCGTGACCAAGCGGAACTGGGGCGCCTTCTACGGCACCGACCTCGACCTCCAGCTGCGCCGCCGCGGCGTGACGCAGGTCGTGCTGACCGGCATCGCCACCAGCATCGGCGTCGAGTCCACCGCCCGCGCCGCCCACGAGCACGGGTACCACGTCTCCCTCGTCACCGACGCGATGGCCGACCGCTCCGCCGAGGATCACGAGCACAGCGCCGGGCGGCTCTTCCCCCGGCTGGGCGAGTGCGGCACGACCGCCGAGCTGCTCGCCCTGCTGGGCGCCTGACCTCTCTGTCCCACCCCCGCGCGCCGGGGCCCTGGCCGGAGCGGCGGACCGCTACGGTGTGAGGCGTGTCGTACACCCAGCCGTCTCCCAGCCCGACCAGCGGGCCCGCGCGCACGTACGAGGACGACCTGCGCCTGGCCCACGTGATCGCCGACCAGGTGGACGCGATCACGATGTCCCGCTTCAAGGCGCTCGACCTGCGCGTGGAGACGAAGCCCGACAACACCCCCGTGAGCGACGCCGACCGTTCCGCCGAGGAGTTCATCCGCGCCCAGCTGCACCGCGCGCGCACCCGCGACGCGATCGTGGGCGAGGAGTACGGCTCGGCGGGCAGCGGCGCGCGGCGCTGGATCATCGACCCGATCGACGGCACGAAGAACTTCGTGCGCGGCGTCCCCGTGTGGGCCACGCTCATCGCGCTGGCCGACGGGGAGGAGGTCGTCATGGGCCTCGTCTCGGCGCCGGCGATCGGCCGCCGCTGGTGGGCGGCGAAGGGCTCGGGCGCCTGGACCGGCAAGTCGCTCGCGTCCGCGTCGCGGATGTCCGTCTCCGGCGTGAGCACGCTCGCCGACGCCTCGTTCTCCTACTCGTCCCTGTCCGGGTGGGAGGAGCACGGCAAGCTCAACGGCTTCCTCGACCTCACCCGCCAGGTGTGGCGCACCCGCGGCTACGGCGACTTCTGGTCGTACATGCTCGTCGCCGAGGGCGCCGCCGACATCGCCGCCGAACCCGAGCTCGAGGTCTACGACATGGCCGCCCTCGTGCCCATCGTCACCGAGGCCGGCGGCCGCTTCACCGCGCTCGACGGCGCACCCGGCCCGTGGCACGGCAACGCCCTCGCCACCAACGGCAGGCTCCACGACGAGACCCTCGTCTACCTGGGCTGACCCCGGTTCAGGGGCGCGGGATCTGGGAGATCTCGGTCGGGTCGTACCAGAGCAGGTCGCGATCGGTGACGCGCTGCAGCGCGGCGTCCAGCGCCGCCTCGGACGTCGCGCCGACGTCGCCGGTGCGCTCGGCGTCGTTCTCCTCGTCGGCCGCCGCCAGCACCGCGCGCACGTCGTCCGCCGCCTCCGGCTCGTCGACGTGGACGGCGACGACGGCCACGCGGGCCAGGGCGGCGACGTCGACCGCGCTGGGCTCGTCGGCGCCGTCAGCCTCGGTGACCTCGGCGTCCGGCACGTCGAGCGAGACGACGACGCGGAGCGGCACGACGGCGCGACGCGAGGCCACGAGGGCCAGCGAGTCGTCCGCGGCGGCGAGGAAGGCCTCGTACTCCCGGCTCTCGTCGTCCTCGTCGGGCAGCTCACCGGCGAGGGCGGGCGTCACCGCGTGCGCGCGGCGGGCGGGGACGTCCCACCGCGCCCCGGCGGCGGCGACCACGGCGCCCTCGAGCTCGTCCAGCGTGGCGGGAACGTAGATGCGCATGCGCACAGTCTGCCGCGCGCGGCAGCCCCGCGCTCACACCTCCGCCGGCACCGCCGCGGCGACGGTCGCCCGCACCCGCTCGGCCAGCGCCTCGAACGCCGCGGTCACCGGCGAGCCGGGGGCCTCCTCCGCGAGCGTGCGGCCCGCCAGCAGCGCGGCGTCCAGGCCGGCGGCGTCGTCCGGGACCAGGTGGACGGCGTCGACCCCCGCGTAGCGCGCCAGCGCGTCCCGCACCGCCGCCTCCGGGCGCGAGCCCACCGTCGACGCGCGCACCCGGTTCGCCACGACGACCCGCTCGCCCGCGACGGGCACCGGCACCTCGCGCAGGTCCTCGAGCCCGCGGACGAGGCGCTGGATGCCCACCGGGTCCGCCGCACCGACCACCACGACGACGTCCGCCGCCTGCAGCGCCGCGAGCGTCGCACCGTTGCGCTGCGGCGCGTGGGTGTCGTACATGAGCAGCTCGTCCGCCTCCAGGAGCGGGCCGCAGTCGACCACGGTCCAGTCGGCGAGCTCGCGCACCCGCTCGAGGACCACCTCGACGGCGCTGGCCGGCAGCTCGGGCCACCGGGCGGCGCGCGTGATCCCCGTCAGCACCCGCAGGCGGCCGCCGACGACCGGGCTGTGCCGGGCCAGCGTCGGCAGGTCGAGCGACCCGTGCGCGGCGGCGCGGGTGACGGCCGCCAACCCCGGGGCGTCGTCGAGCAGGCCCAGGCGGGCCGCCACCGACGCGCCATAGGTGTCGGCGTCCACCACCAGCGCGTGCTCGGCAGCCGTCGCCACCGCCTCGCGACGCGCACGACCGTGGCGGCGGCGCCCGCGCGACAGGCCGCCGAGCGCGGCCGCGAGCTCGAGCGCCGTCGTCGTGCGCCCCGGCGCGCCCACGGGGCCCCAGACCGCGACGACGCGCCCGCGGCGCGGCGCCGCGTCGTCCGCGAGGACGTCCCCCAGCCCGATCCCGTCCTGGCCGGCGAGCGGGTCGTCGGCGTCCTGGCCCCCGTGTCCCAGCACCAGGACGTCGGGTGCGCCGGCCGTCGACGCGGCGGCGGCCGGCATCGCGTCGCGGACCGCGGCGAGCAGGAGGGCCTCGTCGAACCGCTCGACGACGGCGTCCACGCCCAGCGCGTGCAGCCTTGCCGCCGGCGCGACGTCGTCACCGAGCGCGACCACGCGGACGCCCGCGGCGCGCAGCCGGCCGACGGCCTCCCGGTCGAGGCCGGGCAGGTCGCCGGAGACCAGTGCGACGGCGCCCGCGCCGGCCGCGGCCGCCGCGAGCAGCTCGGCCACGTCGCCGCAGCGACGCGTGACGGTGGCGCCCGAGCCCGGGCCGCCCAGGGCGAGGACGACGTCGGTCTCCGCCGCGCCGCGCACCGCGCACAGGACGGTGACGCCCCCCATCAGACGCCGGCCCCGGCCTGCGGCACGACGGTCACGCTGCCGGGGACCGTCAGCGCCCGCAGGACGACGGGCAGCTCGTCGGAGGGCACGAGCACGTGCAGCGTGGCGCCGTCCGCGACGACGAGCCCGGTGCCCGCCTCGTCGACCTGCTCGACGACGACGCCCTCGACGAGCGGCGCCGGCTCCGCGGCCTGCGCGTCGGCTCCGGCGGGCGCCTCGGGCGTCGACCAGAGGTCGACGGCGGACCCGGCCTGCACGCGGGACGACATGGCCTGGTCGACGGGCACGGAGACCGAGCGCACGTCGACCTCCGCCGCGTCGCCGAGGGCCGACCGGGCGACGAGCTCGCCGTCGTCGACCACCCGCAGCGCGACGACCTCGTCGGGCAGCTCCTGGTCCGCCCGCAGGTACAGCTCCGCCCCCGCGTCGATCCTGACGTCGACGGTGCGCAGCCGGTCCACGTCCACGGTCTCGCCCGGGGTGAGCGTCCCGTCGGCCGCGTAGACCGGCACGGTGCGCCCCGCGGAGGAGACGGCCCACGAGCCGAGGGCCACGGACGCGGCGACGATGACGACGCCGACGACCAGCCGGGGGTCGCGCCAGGTGGGGCGGCGCAGGCGCGCAGCCACGGGTGCCGGCAAGGGGTCGGTGCTCACGGACGTCCTCCGGGGTTGTCTGGACGCGGCCTCGGCGCAGCGTCGCGCCGGAACCTATCATCAGGCACCCCACGCATGCTTTCGGCAACCACTGTGGACAACCGGCGTCATCGTCGGTGACCGCTGTGCCAGAATTGCCCGTATGGCCAGCCGGTTCCTCTCTCTCGCGGACGTGCAGGAGATGCTCAACATCTCCAGCACCCAGGCCTACTCGCTCGTGCGCTCGGGCGAGCTGCCCGCGATCCAGGTGGGCCCGAAGAAGGTGTGGCGGGTCGAGGCGAGCAAGCTCGAGGAGTACATCGAGCACCAGTACGCCCGCACCCGCGAGCGGATCGCGTCGGGCGACCTCTGACGACGCGGCCGGGCTCCCCCGGCAGGCTCAGGCCTCACTGACCCGCAGCAGGGCCGCGAACGGCACCGTCCGGACGACCGGCAGCGCGCGCTCCGCCTCCTCCACGTCGAGATGGTCGGCGCCCACGCGCCCGATCCGTCCGGCCACCGACCCGCCCGCCGTGCGCACCAGCACCCGCGCACGGTCGCGCTGCAGCCCCCGGAGCACATGGCCCAGCCCGAGACCGTCGGTGCGCGCCCGCGACGGCGTCGCGAGCCGGCCGAGCCCGACGACAGCGGCGAGCGCGGCCGTCGGGACGAGGTGCTGGACGCTGCCGCGCGCGCCGCGCCCGTCCAGCAGCACCCACGCGTGCGCCACCCGGGCGAGCCGGCCCTCGATCCCCTCGCCGTCCAGCAGCTCGAGCCGCAGCACGGCGCCGGTCGCCGCTCGCAGCCGGTCGGTCAACGGGATCGACGCCTGCTCGGCGCGGGTCAGCTCGGCGACCGTCCCCTCCCGTTCGGCCGCCTGCTCGGCGTCGAACCGCGCCTCGAGGTCCGCGAAGAGCAGCTCCCACCTGGCCGGACCCGCGGATGTCATGAGGCTCCTCTCGTCGGGGTCGGTGCCCACAGGATGCCCGGGTGGACAGACCCGGCACCAGTCCGCTTCAATAACCACCACCAGAACACATCAACCGCTATCAACCTGCATCACCGCGAACGATCCGGGATGACGGCGGAGGGACGAAGGAGACCTCGATGTCCGGCAGCACGCACCGTGACCGGTTCGCACGACCGGGTGGGCTCGGGCGGCTCGCCGTCCTCACGGTCGCCGCCGCGGTCATGGGCACCGCCCTGCTGCTGCGCGCGGCCGCCGTCGTCCCACGGACCACCGCCGCGGCCACCGGCCTCGCCGTCGACCGGTGGGTCGAGCTCGCCGTGCTCGCCGCCGGGCTCCTCGCCGCGGCCTGGCTCGCCCTGAGCGGAGCGCTCGCCCTGACCTGCGTCGCCGCGTCGCTGCTGGGCCGCCGGTGGCGTGCTGGTGAGGCAGCCGTCGAACGGCTCGCTCCCGGTGCCGTCCGGCGCCTCGTCCGGACCGCCGTCGGCGTCGGCGTCGGTGCCGGCCTCACGCTCGCCCCGACCGTCGCCCTGGCGGCCGACGTCCCGCCCACCCCGCCGGCCGGCCACGGGGCGTCGGTCGTCCTCGACCTCGGCTGGCAGCCCACCGCCACCGAGCCCGACGCACCGGCCGACGGAGGCGTGGAACGCCCGGCGGAGGAGGCGGGGACGGCGGACGGGGACACGCTCGTCGAGGAGGTCGTGGCCGCCCCGGTCGCGCACCGTGCCGTCGACGACGCCGCCGACGGCGAAGCCGACGGAGGACCGACCCGCGTCGTGCACCGCGGCGACACGCTGTGGGACATCGCAGCCGATGCGCTCGGCGGCTCCCCCACCGACGCCGAGATCCTCCGCGAGGTGTCGCGCTGGCACACGGAGAACCGCGACGTCATCGGCGCCGACCCCGACCAGCTCCTGCCCGGCCAGATCCTGCGCGCCCCGGCCTGACGGCCTCGACGTCCCACGACTCACCCACCATCCACCGGAGGGCATCATGACCGCGACGACGACCGCGCCGACCACGCCGGCGACGGCGGCTCCCGCCGAGCAGGGCTCCGCCGCCCCCGGGACCGCACCGGACGGCGCGGCGGCGGCGCCCGGCACCGTCCCGGGCACCCCGGCGAGTCGCCCCGCGGCGGCCCCGGCGCAGGACGACGGCGCACCCTCGCCGCGCGCGCTCCGGGTGTCGTCCCCGCCGCGGCCCTCGGGTCCGGCGGGCTACCCCGAGGCCGGCACCCGACCGGCGCCGCGGCCGCGGCGGGTGCGGGTCGGCGCCCCGGGCGTGCGTCGCGGCCCGGGAGACGACGAGGACCTCACCGCGCGGCCGCTGCGGGAGGCGGAGCCCGCGCCGCTGCCCGACCCGACGGCGCAGTGCTGCACGGTCGTGCGCGCCGCGGTCGAGGTCCTGCGCGGGGAGCGGCCGGCGACGCAGCTCGCCCGCTGGGTCACGCCGCAGGTGCGCGACCAGCTCGCCGAGCGCGCCCGGATCGGCCTGGCTCACGCGCCCCTGCGGGACGAGGAGGCCCACCGACCCGTCCAGGTGCGGCGCGTGCGGCTGGTCCGCCTGGGGGACGACGTGGCCGAGGCGACCGTCGTCCTGGACGACGACGGCCGGGTGCGCGCCGCGGCCGTCCGGCTGGAGGCGCGCCGGGGTGCCTGGCGGGTCGCCGTCCTCGAGGTGGGCTGACCGGCTCGGACACGAGAACGTCGGAGCCCCGGCCCGCGGGGGGCGGGC